>NZ_CP042420.1:300000-447500 GCF_007954625.1 Leuconostoc lactis
CATCCTCGTCACTCTCAGCACGCAAATGATAATTGACATGCGCGACAACGAGTTGCGCTGTGGGTAAGTGCTGGCGCAAAGCGTGCAGCAAAACAACAGAATCGACACCGCCAGACACGGCGACGATAATGGTTGGTTCCCAGTCTTGCGCTTCTAATTGTTGTTGGATTTTTTCAATCATGATAGAAAAAGCACCCTTAAGGTGCTTGTTAGTTATGGTCTGACGGTAGATTATAAACAATCTCACCTGATTTCGTATAGCCATACTTATCTCGCAAAATCTGTTGTAGATAAGTTGGGTCGTTTAAACGCTTCTGATCAGCTTTTAACTCGCTGTTCGCTTTTTTAACCGCAATTAACCGTGATTGCGTTGTTGTCAACGTTGCATTAGCAGCGTGTAGCTTAACTTGACTAATCAATAATTGTACCGCAAAAATTGTCGCAAAAATGGCGCCAAAGAACAGGATTCTTTTTTCACGGTTAGCGTGCGCCTTTTGATAATGACGCTTCGCCTGCATGTTAGCTGGTTCAGAATTCCGAATAATTTGTTGTATTTCTGGATGAACACGCTGCTTATTCAATTGTCTTCTGTTGTAAGTCGACATGAATTTCACCTAATGCTAGTTTGTCACGTTCTTAGGATTTTTTCAATATTCTTTAAACTTACTTAAAATTTAAGCGTGCTTTTAAGCGTTTGCGTCGTCGCTATCCGTACGGAAATCTTGCGCAAATGTTTCACTCACAATTTCATACATATCAGCGGCTTCGTCTTTTTTGGTTGTTTCAACAATTTTTAAGACCTTAACCGTCAACGTTTTATTTCCAAAACGGATTTCCAATTCGTCATTAGTTGACACATCAGATGATGACTTGGCCACTTTACCATTAATTGAAATACGACCTTGGTCTGAAATCTCTTTTGCTACCGTCCGACGCTTAATGAGTCGTGACACTTTTAAATATTTATCTAATCGCATAGTGTTCTCTTTTCTGGATAACAGACGTTATCCCTTACTTTCTTGTTGTTTCGCAATGACGACACGTAAATAATCCTTCAGGATATGGAGCCAAATGCTACTTTCGGCGACGTCATTGACAGTCATAATGACTTGTAATTGTCCTGATTCCGACCGGACTGCGACCTTTAACGGCACATCAACCAAAGTTGCAAATACCGCTTCCCCTGCCAAATTGGCTGTTGCTTCTGGGCTAAAGGTCATCACCAATTGTTGGCGTTGTCGGCGAATATTGGTAACTTGGGCTTGATCAGCTAGCTGTTTAATCTGCCCTACCAAAAGCAAACGCGCGACCTCATCTGGCATATCCCCAAAACGATCCAGCATATCCGCTTCAATATCTGCAAAGTCGTCATCCGTACGTGCTTGTCGAATACGGGTATATAACTCAATTTTTTGCGCATTATCCGCCACGTAGTCTTCTGGCAAATAGGCCAAAACACCCAAAATCAATTCCGCATCGGTTTCTTGTTGTGCCGGTGTGGCGTCATGGTGACCTTGTTTCTTGGCCACAGCTTCTTTGAGCAGTTGGGTATACATGTCATAACCCACTGAATCAATAAAGCCGTGTTGTTGCTTCCCTAATAAGTCACCAGCGCCACGAATACTCAAATCACGCATGGCAATCCGGAAACCAGAACCTAATTCCGTAAAATCACGAATCGCCGCTAGGCGCTTTTCCGCTTCTTCACTGGGTGTCCGTGAAAAAGGATAAGTGAAGTAAGCATAGGCTAAACGGGTAGAACGGCCGACACGACCACGCAACTGATAAAGCTGCGATAAGCCCATGTGATCCGCATTTTCAACAATGAGTGTGTTGGCATTCGGAATATCCACACCAGTTTCAATGATGGTGGTGGTCACCAAAACATCATAATTCCCATTCAAAAAATCAAATAGAATGCTTTCTAATTGCGTTTCAGACATTTGCCCGTGAATCGCCGCCACGCGTGCGGATGGGACCAATTCTTCAATTTGACTCACCACACGGTCCAAGTCGGCCACCCGATTGTGCAAATAAAACACCTGGCCATCACGTGCCAACTCTTTTTCAATGGCATTACGCACAATGGTCCAGTCTGCTTCCAATACATATGTTTGAATCGGGAAACGATTAGCTGGCGGCGTTTCAATCACTGATAAATCACGCGCACCAACCATCGCCATATTTAACGTTCTCGGGATTGGCGTTGCAGTCAATGTCAGGACGTCAACACTGTGACGCAACTGCTTCAACCGCTCCTTATGCTTCACCCCAAAGCGTTGTTCTTCATCAATGACTAAGAGGCCCAAATCAGCAAACGTCACATCTTGGCTCAGCAAACGATGCGTGCCTACCACGATGTCAATTTCATGTGCCTTTAGCTTAGCAATCACCGCTTTATTCTGCGCTGGCGTTTGAAAGCGACTTAACACGCCAATTTTTAATTCAGGAAACGCACTAAAGCGCGCCAACATTGTCTCATAGTGTTGTTGGACTAAGATTGTTGTTGGTGCCAGAAAGGCAACTTGCTTCCCTGCATGGGCCGCTTTGAAAATCGCCCGTAAAGCGACTTCCGTTTTACCAAAACCAACATCGCCGACCAGCAACCGATCCATTGGTCGTGGTTTTTGCATGTCTGCTTTAATTTCTTCAATTGATCGGATCTGGTCAGGTGTTTCTGGATAACCAAATGCCGTATCAAATTTCAATTGCGCCGTGTCATCTGGTGGAAAAGCATACCCAGCTTCCGCTTCACGCTGCGCGTATAACTCGAGTAAATCATCCGCAATGTCTTCGATTTTAGCTGCGACTTGGCGCTTGGTCTTCGCCCACTCGGTACCACCCAACTTATTTAACTTGGGTGCCTTAGCAGCATCAGAAGCCCCAATATATTTTTGAATCAAATTTAATTGGGTAACGGGAATAAAAATCTTGGCATTTTTTTGATAAGCAATCGTGAGGTAATCTTGTTTACCACCATCAACCGTCATGGTCTGTAAGCCTTCGTAACGACCAATACCATGGTTAACGTGGACGACATAATCGCCCACATTTAACTCATTATATGACTTCAACCGTTCGGCATTCGCCATTTGTCGCGGACGTGGCGTTGTCCGGCGTGATTTGGCAAACAGTTCGTGTGCCGTTAACACTGTAAGGTGCAACTGAGGCCATTCAAAGCCGGCCGACAAGTCACCAGCCATCATTTGAACGTGATGGGGCTGGACCGCGCGGGTCTCCAGTACTGGCTGTTCTAAATCAGTCAATGTCGCCTGAAAATTTTGACGTTGTTTGGCATCATCAAGCAATAAAATGACGGTTGTCCCCGCCCCTTGAGCTTGATCAAGATCCGTCATTAACGCTGGCATTTGACCATAATATTGATTTGCCGGTCGCGTAGTCACTTCAACGAGATTTGTCCATTTCATTTGGCTTAGGCCACGCTTAAAATTCGCCAAATACAAGGTTGCCCGCTTATCTTGATGCAATAGCGCCGTCAAATCAGCACGAAAAGTCTGCCGCGGTAGTAATTGATAACTTGAGATTTGCTGTTCAACCCATTCTTGCGCTTGATTATGTTGGGTGAGTCCAGTTTCTTTAATCCGTGTATATTCATCCAATATCAACAAATGATCCGGTTGGAAATAAGCCAACAGCGTCGTTTCACCACCGAAAAAGTGGGTCGCATACGGCAACAAGCGATTTTCACGCACACGTGTTTCTAACAACTGATGCGTTAACGCAAAACCAGTCGTGGCATGCTTCTTTTCCACGCCAACAAGCTCACGACGGTAGTCATTAAAGGCAGCTTCAATACTAGCAGCAGCGGCCGTATAATCCGTTTCTGACACAATAAAATCCGTCACCGGTTCAATGGTGGCTGTCTCAAAATTGCCTGTCCGCTTTTGCGTACTTACATCAAAACTTTTAATTTGATCTAATTCATCATCAAAAAAGTCCAGTCGCACGGGTTCCTCACCAGTGAACGGATAAATGTCAATAATGGACCCGCGTTGCGCAAATTCGCCAGGGGTTTGCACCAACTTAGTTGGCGTGTACCCCATCATCATCAAAGTCGCTTTGATATCGTCAAGCGCATACGTCTCTCCGACAGCCAAGTTCAAGCTGGCCTGATCCAACGTTTCTGGCTTTGGCAACAGGCGTTCAACGCCCGCCAAACTTGTCACGACAATCACTTTTTCTTGGCGTCGCAAGGCCAACAGTGTGGCCACACGTTGCATACGCAATTCGGGTGAGCTAATGGCCATTTCTGTTGCTAATGATTCTTCCGCCGGAAATCCCATAGCCGCCGTCAGCTGGGATAAATCAGCCAAAAGTTGATCAGCATGCACCTGTGTATCAGTCACCACCAACATTTGGCGTGGTTGGGCTTGATAAAGCGCCGCAATACTGGCAGCACGCGCGCTACCATGTACCCCTAACAAGAGTTGGGTCGAATCCTCAGTGGCGTGAGTCGTAATATTTTGAATTGTTTCTGATTGTGCTAGAAAATCCGTTAACATATAATCCATACTCCCCTTGCCCACAAATCACTAATCGGTGACACATGTTAACCGTTATACTGGTTACTCAATTGTGCCACGTCAGCCCCTTTAATCCAGTCAGTCATCGCTGCGACGCTGCGATCTAGCATTTGTTCAACCGCTGGCATCTCAGCTGGTGTAAACTTTCCTAACACGTAGTTAATCACTGCTTGCTTGTCACGTTCTGGATGACCGAGTCCAAACTTCAAACGTAGAAATGTCTGGGAATCAGTATGCGCCATAATGGACTTCAAGCCATTATGGCCACCGGCTGACCCTTTTCCGCGAAAGCGTAATTTACCAAATGGCAAATCCATATCGTCCACCAGCACAAGGACATCATCATCAATTGCCCCACCAAAATAGTCTAAAACAGCGCGTACCGCTTTACCTGAATCGTTCATATAAGTTGTTGGTTTGACCAACATGACTTGCACACCAGCCACGGTCACTTTGGCCGTTAAGGCAAAGTGTTTACTTGGTGAAAAGGCGACTTGGTGCGCCGCTGCAAAGGCATCAACGGCCATAAAACCAATGTTATGGCGTGTTTGTTCATATTTTGAGCCAATGTTTCCGAGTCCAATAATATATTTCATGTCAGCTTTTTATCTATCCTTACTAAAATTCTCAATCTTATCTACCAGTATAACAGAATTCTGTGTTATCATGATATATGGCTATTTCATGATAAAAAATTTAATTTTAGGACACGCATATGCTCCACGAATCTCTCATCACCCCAAAGTCTGAATTGACAACAGTTACAGAAAATACGACAATTGCGCAAGTGAATGATTTGTTTAATTCAGCTGCGGAGGCGCATACGCGCACAATGCCAATTTTGGATGAATCTGGCAAACTCTTTCGCGGTAACGTTTATAAGCAACATGTTTACGAACACATCGCCAAAAACGGCGACATGAACTTGCCCGTAACGGCTATCATGCGCAATTCAACCAAGTTTATTTATACCACAAGTCAATTTTACGAGGTCTTTTTTGCGATCCGTGATTTGCCTTTTATCGCGGTACTCGATGAACAACACCACTTCGCCGGCATCTTCACCCATGACGCCCTGATGGATCTTTTGTCACAGAGTTGGTCCGTTCGTACCGGCGGGGTTGCCATTTCAGTTACCTCACATAACACGCAAGGTGACTTGAAAAAAATAGCGAGCATTATCGCCCGCTATTCCAACATCGAATCTGTTTTAAGCATTCAACCACAACAAGCAACGCCCACATCACTCATGTTCACGTTGCCCCTCGCAATCGACAGCGAACAGTTGCAAAAACTGGTGACACGCCTTGAAAAGAAGGGCTTTACTGTTACAAGTATTGAAGATTTACGACGTTTTAACTAAAAAGACGACCGCAATTGCGGTCGTCTTTTTTATAACAATAGCCCTGCCACAATGGCGACAGTCATCCCCAACATGACAATGACTAGATTTTTAATGGCTAAAATAAAGGTTTCACGTTTAATCGGACGGGCAATAAAATCACGTGCATGACGAATCACAATGGGCAACAAGACAATCATCGCATAACTGGTAATCGGCAACCAACCGACCAACGTCACTAAGATCAATTCCGCAAACGCAATGATTGCCAAAACAAGATAGAGCTGCTTGGCCGCTGATACGCCAATATAGTGCACCAAGGTGTGGCGATTGTTTTCTTCATCTTCATCATGATCAGCAATATTATTTGCCAACATAATTTCCGCAATAAACACAGTTAACGGGAAGCTGACCACAAACCATTGGAGTAAGACACTCGGCATAGGCGTCATGTGCGTGTTGACGTACACTTGCGCGACAAAGATAAAGTAACCCATCGTCAAGCCAGAGACAAGTTCACCAAATGGCGTGTTCGTAATTGGTTTTGGCCCCGCTGAATAGAGATAACCAATTAAAAAACTGACAATCCCAATAATCCAAGTCACATAACCGGTACGCAACGCTACGGCCACTCCGGCCAGTGCTGCAATCACACCTAAAGCGAGCGCAACATTTCGCACCTGATGGTTAGAAATTTCTTCTCCAGCCGCTTCCTCACGCAAAAAGGCGTTATTCTTTTGGCGTTTCGCATCTTCATAACGATTAAATGTATTCACTGCTAAATGCACGCTAGTCGTTGCAATGATGAGCAATGTTGCATTCAACCAATTTAATCGCGCATATTGCCATTGACTATAAGCTAACCCCACCAGCAATGGCGCAACACTGGGGATTACCACCCGAATTTCAACTAAATCTAAAAACTGTTTTGGTGTCATTGTCGTATTAACCTCTAGTAACCTATTCTACCAGAAAAATGCAATCGACGACATGCCCGCTCATGAGTCCACAACACAAAAAAACACGACCTTAAGTCGTGTTTTTTAATCTAATCTAACAGATTACATCATACCTGGCATACCACCTTGTGGCATTGCAGGCATAGCATCATCCTTTGGTAATTCAGCAACCACTGCTTCAGTTGTCAACAACAAAGCTGAAACTGAGGCGGCATTTTGCAATGCTGAACGCGTTACCTTTGTTGGGTCCACGATACCAGCAGCAATCATGTCAACCCATTCACCAGTTGCAGCATTGAAACCAAAGCCTTCTGGTTGTTCCTTCAACTTGTTAACAATGACTGAACCTTCAAGACCAGCGTTTTCAGCGATTTGACGAACAGGTGCTTCCAATGCCTTCATCACAGTGTTGACACCAGTTTGAATGTCACCTTCTTCTGATAATTCAGCAACAGCTGAAATAGCATTCACAAGGGCTGTACCACCACCGGCAACGAAGCCTTCTTGCACGGCAGCGCGTGTTGCGTTCAAGGCGTCTTCGATGCGGTACTTACGTTCCTTCAATTCAGTTTCAGTTGCCGCACCAACGTTAATCACAGCAACACCACCAGACAACTTTGCCAAACGTTCTTGCAACTTTTCACGATCAAAGTCAGAAGTTGTTTCAGCAATTTGTTGCTTGATTGTTTCAACGCGAGCAGCTACGGCAGCCTTATCACCGGCACCTTCAACGATTGTTGTGTTGTCCTTTGTGACGTTGACCTTGCTTGCTTGACCAAGTTGATCAATTGTCACGTCCTTCAAGTTCAAACCAAGGTCTTCAGCAATTACTGTACCACCAGTCAAAATAGCGATATCTTCAAGTTGTGCCTTACGACGGTCACCAAAGCCTGGTGCCTTAACGGCAACAACATTAAACGTACCACGCATCTTGTTCAAAACAAGTGTTGGCAAAGCTTCCCCAGTAATGTCGTCAGCAATAATCAACATGGCACGACCTTGTTCAACCACTTGTTGCAATACTGGCAAGATTTCTTGAATGTTAGCAATCTTCTTGTCTGTGATCAAGATGTAAGGGTTGTCTAAGTTAGCTTCCATCTTTTCACTATCTGTGACCATGTATTGTGACATGTAACCACGATCAAATTGCATCCCCTCAACAACATCCAAAGTTGTTTCGATACCCTTTGATTCTTCAATTGTGATAACGCCGTCGTTACCAACCTTTTCCATCGCTTCAGCGATCAAAGCACCAACTTCTTCGTTAGCAGCTGAGATTGAGGCGATTTGGGCGATTTCAGCCTTTGTATTAACAGTGTGTGACATGTCGTGCAACTTCGCAACGGCTGCAGCTGTAGCACGTTCGATACCAGTACGAATACCTACGGGGTTCGCACCAGCTGTCACGTTCTTAAGACCTTCACTCACAATAGCTTGTGTCAAGACTGTAGCTGTTGTCGTTCCGTCTCCGGCAATGTCATTTGTCTTTGAAGCCACTTCAGCAACTAACTTAGCCCCCATGTTTTCAAAATGATCTTCTAATTCAATTGCCTTAGCGATCGTCACACCATCGTTTGTAATAGTTGGTGCGCCGTATGATTGCTCCAATACAACGTTACGACCCTTTGGTCCAATTGTTGTCTTAACAGTGTCAGCTAACTTGTCGACACCGACCTTCATCTTAGCACGAGCATCTTCTGAAAACTTAATTTCTTTTGCCATGAATACATTCCCTCTCTAGTAATTCATTTTAAATCTACAGTTTAAATATATAGTTGTTTGTACCGACTTAACTTGGCACAAAAATTACGCCACAATGGCAACAATATCCTTTTCATGTAGTGCAAGGTAGTCATTTCCTTCAAATGATACTTCTTGCCCTGCGTACTTATCAAAAAGTACTTCATCACCTGTCTTCACAGTTAATTCGCGGACTGTCCCATCGTTTAGGACATATCCTGAACCTACGGCAACGACCTTACCTGTGACTGGCTTTTCCTTAGCATTTGTTGCCAAGAGAATGCCACCAACAGTTTCTTCCGCAGCTTCAGTTACTTCAATAATCACGCGATCACCCAATGGCTTCAACATGAGACATACCTCCAATTTTAAGTTTTAGCACTCTTTTTATGCGAGTGCTAATTACAACTATTATTATAGCACTGTCCGGATATTTGTCAATAAAAAAAGCCTACTTTTGTAGACTAATTTTGTCGCCCAAAGTAGACCTAAGTATTTCTATATAAACGTGCCGCCATGCGCTTCACTAATGTCGTAAGCAATCATGAAAGCAGTGGGATCGACTTGATGCACACCGCGGACCAAGTGATTGTAATCTTGATTTTCTAAAATCACCATCAACATATCCCGATTGCTATCCGTGTACCCACCGCGAACATTCATCAGTGTGTAACTCGTATCATTTTCTTTCAAATAGGCTTTAACCGCTTCAATATGATCGTTACTCGTGATATACACCATTTTACGCCGATCAAGACCTGTCTCAATATAGTTCATCACAACGGCCGTAATAATCAGCGAAAACACCGCCAAAATAAAGGCTTCCAGGCCATCCGTTAGTAGGTTGCCTAACGACACAAATAGGTCAATAACCAATAACGATAACGCTGGTGCAATGCGGAAATATTTCTTCAAAATCATTGGCGGTACAGCCGTGCCACCACTGGACGCCTCCACTCGATAAAGCATCGCCACACCAAACGCAAAAATTGCCCCACCAACCAAAACAGCAAACGTTCTATCGGTTAAAATTTGATGACTAGGCGTTATTTTCAATAATATCGGCAATAACAGACTGCCAAAAGTAATGCGCATCGTTGTGCCACGATCTAAAAAAATTGCCGCCAAGATGATCATCAAAATATTAACCACTAAGACGGTCACCGCACGATCAATCCCAACTAATTCATTCAGCAAGATAGCAAAACCTGTCGCCCCACCAGCCGCAACTTTAGCTGGTGCGTAAAAAAAGTTAATGCTAATGGCGACGAATTCCAAAGCGACAACAATCGTTAAATAACGTAAAATCTGGTACTGCCGTAATAATTTCATTAAACGCCTTTCTTTTTATCCTTCTTTTTAAATAGTGCTTTCAAACGTGAGATTAAAGTGGGTTGTTTTAAGACCTTTTCATGACCAATTTGATCACGAATGGCCTTTAACACCTTCCCAGACTCCGGTGATGAAAAGGAAAAACTGCCACGATCTGTATCAATTCGGAAACGCCGACTGACTTGATGCCGCGAAACATTCGCATACACCGCCGTCACGTTCGCCCAAGGAATTTGAATATAGTCAGCCACGTTATTATCATTAAAAAATTCAAATGCGCGATCACCCACTAGAAATTTACCGTATTGCGCACCAATACCTAAATACGAAATCCCTTTAGCTGTTAACGCTACTTTAGTATTCAGTGATTGTACCATTCTGATTACCCTCCTCACCTATCATACTTTAATCGTATCATTAAATGATAGGCATACTCAATAACTTTTCTTTTATGTACAAAGGCGCTCGTCTAAAATGACGGGCGCCCTTTATCGTAATAATTTAATTCATGCTTACATGATGTGCAAGGCATGCATGATGATTCCGAAGACGAAGATACCAACAATCATTGCAATTGGTGACACGTTCTTCTTCAACAACCACATAGCCAAGAATGTCAATGCCAATCCCATCAAACCAGGTACCAAACTATCCAAGTTTGCTTGCAATGTGTTTGGTGCCATCTTTGTCAATGACAAACCAGCAGCTTGATCACTCAAAATTTGTTGCAACTTACCACCGGTCACAGCACCACTTGGGAAATCAATGTAAGCCCCTTCAGCTAACTTCTTAGCTGGTAGGTTAACGACAAACTTGATTGAAACCCAACGCTCAACCAGAACGGCCAAGATAAACATTCCCAGGATTGAGGCACCCTTAGTGATGTCCTTCAAGAGGCCACCTGACAAGTCTTGTGTAATCGCAGAACCGGCCTTATAACCGAATTCTTGGGTATACCAGATAAATGACATACGAATCAAGTTCCACAAAACGAAGAACAAGATTGGACCAAGAATATTACCAGAAAGGGCCAATGAGGCACCTAGCGCACCTAAGATTGGACGCACTGTGAACCAGAAGACCGGATCACCAATACCAGCCAAAGGTCCCATCATACCAATCTTCACACCTTGAATTGCTGTATCATCAATCGCTGCACCATTGGCACGTTCTTCTTCCAGCGCCAAAGTTACACCAATGATTGGTGAAGCAACATAAGGATGTGTGTTAAAGAATTCCAAGTGACGCTTTAAAGCGGCTACTCGATCTTCTTTTGTTGTATATAATTTCTTAATTGCTGGGATCAAGGCATAAGCCCAACCCACGTTTTGCATACGTTCGTAGTTCCATGAACCTTGTAAGAACTGTGAACGCCATGCAACAGATAGACGATCACTACGTGTTAATTCAATTTTTTCAGCCATCATGTTGCTCCTTCCTAGTATTGATCCAAAATTTCACCGACTGGGTCGCCCGAGCCGTTGCCATTTGAACCACCGCCACCGTTACCACCCATCTTTGATAGGTTAAGGTAGATAAGAGCCAAGGCCACACCGATTGCACCAAGTGCGATCAATGTGAGTTGACTTACAGCGGCCAAGGCAAAACCAATTGCGAAGAATGGCCATACTTCGCGTGTTGCCATCATGTTGATAACCAATGCGTAACCAACGGCGACAACCATACCACCACCGATAGCCATACCACCAGTCAACCATTCTGGCATTGCTGCCAAAGCATTTTGAACAGCTGACGCAGGGACTGCAATCAACAAAGCAGCTGGGATCGCAATACGCAAACCTTGCAACAAGATACCAATCAAGTGGTAACGTTCAATTGCACGATAGTTACCGTCCTTGGCAGCCGCATCGGCACCGTGCGTCAAACCAACAGAAATGGTACGCACGATCATTGTCAAGAACAAACCAGCAACAGCCAAAGGAATAGCTGAAGCAACGGCCACAGAGATACCTGTTGGCGTGAAGTTATTACCCTTAATCATGATAATCGCTGAAGCGACAGAAGCCAAGGCCACGTCCGGTGCAACAGCGGCACCGATGTTAGCCCAACCTAAGGCGATCATTTGCAATGAACCACCAAGGATAATACCTGCAGTCAAATGGCCAGTGACCAAACCAATTAATGTTGCCGAAACCAATGGTTGGTGAATTTGAAATTCATCCAAAATACCTTCCATACCTGCGAAGAAGGCAATGATTACGACTAAAACCATTGAGATAATAGACATATGTTAAACACCTTTCCTAATCAACGTTTCAAAAGTCTTATTGAACGTTAGCTTTTTTAATTAAGTCAAACAAGTTGGCCTTGCTATCACTTGGCACCTTGCGGACGTCAAATTCAACACCCAAGTCACGTAACTTTTCAAATGCTTCAACGTCTGCCTTGTCCATTGATAAGACCTTGTTGACCATCGTTTTACCTTCAGAATGCGCCATTGAACCGACATTAAGTGTCTTAATTGGCACACCACCTTCAACGGCACGGAGAACATCTTGCACTGTTTCAAACAACAAGAGTGCATCAACGCCACCGAAACGATCGTCCTTGGCGACTTCTTCCATCTTGCTGATTGGCACGATGTTCGCCTTCACACCGTTTGGTGCTGCTTGCTTGATCAAGTTCTTACGCAATTCATCACGGGCAACCGCGTCAGAAACAACGATAATACGGTTAGCCTTTGAATATGGCGTCCAAGCTGTCGCCACTTGACCGTGCAACAAACGTGTATCCAAACGTGCCAAATTGATGTTGATGTGACCTGGCTTCAAACCATCAGTCGCACCAGCTTTAGCTTCGGCCTTTTCTGACGCCGCTGGTTTTGCTTCTTCAGCTTCTGGCACTGACTTCACACCATCTTTTGAGACTGGCACTAAGTACTTCGCCAAATCAGCTGCTGAATTCATCCCTAGGCGACCGCCATAAGCTTCAATCAACATTGGCAAGTTCAACCCAGACACAATCGCGACGTGTTCTGGATTTTGTTGTTGGATGAGGCTGGCACGGTTAAACGGTGAACCACCCCACAAGTCAACCAAGAACAATGTGTCGTCGTCATTATCAAACTTTGCCAAGGCATCTTGATAATGCTTATCTAAATCGTCTGGTCCTTCAGTCGGCTGGAATGTCACGACTTCAACGTTTTCTTGTTCACCGAAAATCATTGAACCCGACATGATAATGCCTTTTGCAAAGTCACCATGACTAGCAACAATAAGATTAACCATCGATAATCTCCTTCTCAATAAATGTTTACTGTACGATTATATATGAATTTAATCGCGATGTAAACGCTTTCACAATAAATATTATTGCCGTTATTGTTTACAGTCATTAGTATACATCATTGTTAATGAAAAGTAAACGCTTTCATTACATTTTTGCAAGCTTTTTACACGCGCTTTCCTGAAAACAGCTCTGCCCTTAATTATCAAGATATGACAGCTCTTGTTCACGATAACTTGTTGGGGTTATAAAGCTGACAATCACTTCACCATAACCCGATAATGTATAATTACCGGTATCTTTTAGCATGATAAAATTATCGCCTTTTTTAAGGTGGTACGTCGTCCCTTCAGCCGTCAAAGTTAAGTCCCCGGCAATCACATTAAACAATTCGTAGTCATGGTGCTGGTTAAAATGACTTTCCCCACGAACAGATAACTTATCGATGGTGAACTTAGGCGACGTCAGTAAACGCGTCAAGATTGTTTGATCTTGCAACCGCGATCTCTGGTTCAAGATTGGATCAACATGGGGCGCTTTAGTGACACTCAGTGCGGCATCAATTTGCAATGATCGTGGTTGCTGCGTTGTGGCATCCACGCGATCAAAGTCATAGAAACGATAAGTCGAATCGGAACTTTGTTGGATTTCTAGGGCTAATACGCCAGCGCCCAAGGCATGAAAAGTCCCAGCTGGGACATAAAAGAAATCCCCCTTTTGCACCGGAATTGTACGCAGTAATTGCGACCATTCACGTTCGTCAACCATTGTTTTTAAAGCTGACTTAGTGGAGGCGTGATGACCATAGTATAACTTGGCGTCAGGTGTGGCATCTAAGATATACCAGCTTTCCGTCTTGCCAAAGTTTTCAGATGATTGCTTATCATTCGGATGTACCTGAATTGATAAGTTTTCTTGGGCATCTAAAATTTTGGCTAATAAAGGAAATGCCTGTTCAGGATCATGCCCGCCAAATAGTTCTGGTCGTTCTGTCCACAACTGAGCTAAGTCTTGCCCGGCAAACTCACCTTGCGTAATCTTTGAGACCCCATTGTCATGCGCGGAAATCACCCATGCCTCGCCCACGTGGTCGGATGGCAACTGATAGCCAAACGTCGCTAATTTTGTGCCACCCCAAATTTTTTCCTGTAAAACTGGTGCTAACATCAGGATTGTCATAATAGCGTTTTGATCTCCTTTTTGATTATTTTATATACAATGATAATAAAAATTGTATGCGCTTTCATTTTATCATATTTTGGCTGTTTTTGGCGGTATCTTCCTATTTGTCTTGTCCACATAAAAAGACTAAACACCCATGCGTGTTTAGTCTTTAAACTGTCGTGTGACGTTATGATAGGCGAAAGCCTTTTTGCTTTGGATAGTTGTTCAAACCCGTATAGTCACGTGGTCGTGTCAAAAGTTTCGTATTATTTTGCACCCAGGAACTATCAACACCCCGATCGGCATAATAGGTGGTCATCGTTTGATCATACGCCGTGACGGCTGCCACCATTTGGTCTTGATCATAATGATTTTTCATCCACATCCCAGCCATTGGTAACTTTGGCTTAATGCCAGGTTCTTGTGCTGGGTAGCCAATCGAAAAGCCCATGACTGCTTTCACGAACTTTGGTAATTGTAAATGTTGTTCATATAATTCAAAGGCGCCTAGTGCCCCAGCCATGGTCACACTGCCCAGACCAAGCGCTTCTGCGGCTACTTGGGCGCGTCCCAAAGCGACACCAGCCGACACAATGCCACCCTCTAACATAGCATACGTCGATAGTCGTTCCTCAGCTAAGGCACGTACTTCCGGTGTTAAACCAATCAAGTCTTTATTAAAGTCGACGGCAACCACAAAATAACGGGCGGCACTTTCAATATAAGTCATCCCGACTTGTGCTGTAATTTCCGCCTTCAATGCTTGGTCAGTAATTTCAATAAAAGTGACTGGTTGGTAATTATTCATGTTTGGTCCCGCATTGGCAGCAGATAAAATCGTTGTCACAATGTCATCGGTGACCGGTTCATTCGTATAAGCACGAATTGAACGATGGTTATTCAATAAATCTAAAACTGGATTTGACATGTGTTGTTGTCTTGCAACGCGCATCGAGCCCATGTTGCAAGATCCTTTCGTTTTGTGATACATAGATTTTACCATTTTTTTATGATAAAATGATAAGAATATTAGTGGAGGCAGTTATGCAATTTGGACGATTCCGTATCGGTTTACGGACGCTAAAAACAGCCATGGCGGTCATGTTAATCATTGCCGTCTATTATTTCTTTAACCGTCCCCCATTTGTCGCTGCTTTAGCGGCTGTCTTTGCTTTACGTGAAAGTTGGGATCAAACGCTGAGTTTTGCTAAGATCCGTTTAATTTCAAACACCGTTGGTGGCTTACTCGCCTTGGTCTACTTTCTCATTTATACGCAAACTGACCACGCTGACTGGGTCGCAATTATCATCCTCCCACTGCTTGTGATTATCACCATTGTTTTCTTAGATGGTTTTAATTTTAATAGTGGGGTTATCGGCGCACTTGCTGCTTTATTGATGATTGCCTTAAATATTCCAGCTGGTGCGACGGTTGTCTACGTGATTGATCGTATTGCAGATACATTTGTGGGGGTCTTAGTGGCTATTGGTGTGAACCGATTTGCTTCACCGCAAACAAAAAAGAAGGCGTAAACCTTCTTTTTTTGTTTGCTATCATTTATGAAGTGCTGGCTAAACCAAAATAATCTTCGATTGTTGCTAACACCCCATCGTTAACATTCGTGTTCAAGGCACGCTTATCCACAGCCTGTAACATAAATGGTTCGGCATTTGGCATCACATAGCCATGTTCGTATTTCTGCAGCATTTCTAAATCGTTGCCATTATCACCAAAGGTCATCACTTCACGATCTAAAATGTCATAGTAGTCTTGCAAAACTTGCAACCCAGTCGCTTTGTCGACCCCTTTACCCAACACATCAACGGAACCAAATCCTGATCCCGTCGCATGGAGTTCATCGCCAAAGACTTGTCGCAATTCAGCAACGTGCTGTTGTACTTCATCATTTGGCCAGACAAATGTCACTTCTAAAATGTGGTCATCAACTTCCATCAATTTTTCCACTTGCTTCACATTTGGATAAAATTGAAAGACCATATCAGCGACCGGACCTGTAGCATGGTTAGAGACATACGTTGCCTTATCACCCGTCATGATAATAATATTTTCAGCTGATTCAGGATTCTTGGCATTCCATTCAATCACTTGATGTAATTGTGCTGGCGACAAATGAACAGAATAGAGTTGTTCATCCGGTGTGGCCACCATGGCGCCATTTGATCCCACAAAATTGATTTCATAGCCTTTCGCAATTGTGGGGGCAAAAAGTTGTTGCAAGTTTTTAACTTGCCGGCCCGAAGCCGCTACAAAGCGGACATCCTTTTCTTGAAGCTGATCCAAGACACGTTCAAAACGGTGACGATTATACTCATCATTTGCTGTCAAAAAAGTCCCGTCCATATCAGACGCAATCATTTTGATTGTCATTCACAACACACTCCTTTTAAATATCGGTCGTTTACTAAAACAAATTTGTCGTGCACAAGCCATACCTGCATATCTTGTCAACCACGTCATGAATTAGCCCACAATATTTTAATTATAGCATAGTCTTGAATAACTAAAAAAGCCGCCAACGGCGGGTTATTTAAATTGTTCAAGATAAGTTTCATAGGCTGTTTCATCCACAACCCAATCCAGTTCACCAATATATTCGGCTTGTGGATCGTGATAAGCAAAGCCGTGCTTAAATTTATAGAGGCCATCTTCGGGTACAAAATCTCCAACACCGCCAAAATCGTATTCGACTTTGCCAAGTGCCAGACCCCATTTTAGCATTTCCCATTGCACAGCATATGGGCCATAGTGCTTAGCATATTGCCGATCAGAACCGGCATACATATACCAAATTTCATCACCATAGCTAAAACCAATGCCACTGGCAATCACGCGACCTTCAAAGTGTGCTAGGAACACTTTAAATAAGCCTGTGCCAGCCCATAATTGTTGCATACGCAAGAAGTAATCAATTGGCCGGTGAGTAATCCCTTGTGCCGCAGCCATCATCACATAAGTCTCAAAAAAGGCGCGCACATCCGCTTCAGAATCACCAGCAGTCACGGTAACGCCATCTTTGGCCGCGCGACGGATTTGGTTACGATAATCACGTTTGAAGTGTAACATCAATTCTTCTGCCGTCGTAATCGGTGTCGCACCCTCGCCACGACCATCATAATACAACACCACATTTTTGCGTGGTTGGATATTCCCATGCATGTGGTGAATCTCACGATTACGTGTCACAAAACCGGCTGCTTGATATTCGGCATTCAACGCATCGCTATAGGCCACTTCAGGGTCCAAACGAATGAGGAAGACATTATCTGGCAAGGCCGCCAAAGCTTCTTGGATCATACTTTTAATCAACGCCACATTATGAATGTCGCCAATCGGTCCGCGACCAGCATATCCCAGCAACTTGCCCGGCACAGCTTCAACCGTTAACACTGTTAAGACTGCATCAATTTGCCCCGCCGTTTCATGGTAAACATAAACATGACCCCAATTCGCTTTGAGTTCACCCCATAGCGGATCTTGGGTCACCTGGCCACGTGGATCCTCACGAACAAAACGTTGATACGCCTGTACTTTTTCTTGATCATTTAAATCTAAAATCGGCATGTTAGTTATTATCCTGTCGTAATTGAACCATAGTTTTCAATAAAGTAAACCAATGTTTGCAATTCATTGGTCAAATCCACATTTTGCACACGCACGCCACTTGGTACCGTCACACGCAAAGGTGTAAAGTTCAAAATCCCTTTAATCCCAGCATCCACAAGTTCATTTGTGATTTCTTGGGCGACACCTTGTGGTACGGTCAAGATGGCAATGTTAATCCGTTGCGCAGTAATCTGCTCTTTTAATTCAGTCATTGAATAAATCGGCACACCGGCCATAATTGTGCCTGCACGTGACTTATCCACGTCAAAAGCCGCTGAAATACGCATGTTAGAAGACTGGTGAAAGTTAAAGTTAAGCAAAGCTTGCCCCAAATTTCCAGCACCAATTAACGCCACATTAATGAGACTGTCTTGATCCAACACATTGGCAAAGAAATCCAGCAACGCCTTGACATCGTAGCCATAGCCACGCTTGCCTAAGGCACCAAAATAAGAAAAATCACGACGAATCGTGGCCGCATCAAACTTGATTGCATCGCTTAATTCAGCAGAAGAAATGCGGTCAGTCCCCGCATCGTGTAAAAATGTTAAGTAGCGGAAATAAATCGGCAAACGCTTTGCGGTCGCACGCGGGATTTTAGGTTGTGTCATAATTTTCTCCAGTGTTAATGTCGTTATTATCATGCTTGTTTCACCAAACGCAGACGTGATTGTCTGATGAAATCGGCACCTTAGATTACTTTGTGAACTTTTGCATAACTATTGTACCACAAAAATAAGGATCGCAACAAAAGATCGTGATAGATTCACAATCTTATTACGATTATATTAGTTCAAAATCTAAGCCTGGATCAGTATTTAAGTCTAAGCCCGCAAAAATACCTTGTTTATAATTCCAGTAGCCTGCTGCCCCAATCATCGCGGCATTATCACCCGTATATTGCCGTGGCACAGGAATATACGTTGTCTCTGGAAATGACGCCAGCAATTCTTCTAACGTCTCTCGCAATTGTGAATTAGCCGCAACGCCACCAGCCAAGATAAAACTTTTAACTGGATAGTCTTGTAAGGCGCGCTTCGTCCGACCAACTAGCGCGTCCACAACTGCATTTTGGAAACTCGTTGCTAAATCATATTGATCAATTGTTTCACCCTTTTGCTCAGCGTGATGGACATAATTAATCACCGCACTTTTTAAGCCAGAGAAACTAAAGTCATAATTGTCTTCATGTGCCATAGCGGTGGGAAACTTAATCGTTGGTTGCCCTTTGTGCGCCATATCATCAATCGTTTTACCCGCTGGATAAGGCAGCTTTAACAAACGGCCAACTTTATCAAAACTTTCCCCTGCTGCATCATCACGCGTTTCCCCTAACACGGCAAACTCATTTTCGTTTTGCATGAGGACCAGTTCGGTATGACCGCCAGATACCATCAAAGCTAAGGCTGGATAGCGAATTGGCTGATTAAAGTTGGCCGCTGCAATGTGCCCGGCCAAATGATTCACTGGTACAATCGGCAAGTTATGGGCCAACGCAAAGGTCTTTGCGCCCATTAAGCCAACCAATAAAGAACCTACCAGGCCAGGCCCATAGGTCACCGCCACCGCATCAAGCTCCGATGGTGACACGTTAGCTGTGGCCAACGCATCATCTAATACGCGTGTAATCCATTCAATATGATGTCGACTGGCGACTTCCGGTACAATACCACCAAAACGTTGATGGGAATTGATTTGTGTCGCCACGGCGTTGCTTAGGACAATATGGCCATCTTCCACAATGGCAACGCTGGTTTCATCAGCGCTGGATTCAAATGCTATGATTTTTGTCATATTTATGCGTGTGAGTGGTTACCTTAGTAACCTGTGCTCACATTTTCCTTTCCATCATGATCGCGGCATGACCATTTTTATAATACTTTTCACGGCGGTGATAAGGTGAAAAGCCCATCTTTTCATACAGCTGAATCGCTTGATGATTCAACTCATCGACTTCCAATAAAAATCGGGCAACATCTGGCAAAGCCAAAACGGTTGTTAATAGTGCTTGCGCAATACCTTGTCGTTGATAATCCGGTTGGACCGCGATACTACTAATTTCAACTTCATCTAATATCTGGGTAATCCCAATAAAACCACCCGTCGTTAAAAAATAACGACTACGAGGACTTGTGAGTTCATGTTCAAAGACTGCTTTTGGCCAAGGAGACGGTTGAAAGGCCGCTTGGGCAATATGATAGATGGTTTCACTGTCTTCAATTGTTGCTGGTTGAATTTTCAAGTTGTTTCACCATTGAAACGGCATCTTCATGATCACCGAAATAGTATCCTTTTTTGATCCCTGTTTGTTCAAAGCCTAATCGTTGATATAAAGCAATCGCCCCATGATTAGAGGCGCGTGCCTCTAACGTCATGGTGGCAACCCCAACCGCAGTCGCAAATTGGTTAATTTCTGACAAAATGGTTGTGCCTAAACCATGACTTTGCCAAATCGGAACAACCGCAATATTGGTAATATGCATATCACGCTGATCTCTTTGATAGGCAACACCGGCAAAGCCAATAACTTGTTGATGGCGTTCAATCACTAAGTAGAGGCGAATATGTGGCCGCGATAATTCGCTGAGAAAGTCGCGCAATACCCACGGCGCGACACCCGCATAAACCGCTTCCTCAATTCTAACCAATGTGTCAATATCAGCAATTGTGGCGCGACGTAACACAAAGTCATAACCACTGACAGCAATCGTCTTAGTCGTAAATTGCGGTAAGGCAATTGGTAATTTAGGGTGGTGATTAAACTTCAAAAACATAATTTTCGGGATTATCCTCACCAGGATGCGCAGCAAGCCAGTTCAACTCCGCCTGGGTTTTCCTTAAATAATTAGGGTTAAAGTGTGCGACATCAGCCACAGGTTGCGCTTTGAGACCGAGTGTAACGATGCCATGACCGTCAGGCAAGCTGTCAGCGGGTGTTAAAATCGTCGCTTGATCACCAAAAGCCGCCTGTAACGTGGGCACGAATTCTGTGGTTTCCCCCACAAAAGTAATGGGCTCAGCACGTGTCTGCAACCAAGTCACCAAATGGTCGATTGGCTGATGCGCATCAGCTAACACAGCTGTGTCATTTAAATAAACACCTGCAAAAACATTATTATTGCGCGCATTAAACAGTGGCACTACTAAGCCAGGATTGGTCACTTGCGCAGCCAGCACGGCTAAACTAGAAACGCCTATGAGCTCAGCTTGCAACGTGTTAGCCAGCATTTTGGCAACAGTCACACCAATTCTAAGCCCAGTAAATGATCCTGGTCCTTGGGCAACCACAATACGATCAATATCACTGAGCGCCCATTGTTGTTCAGCCAGCGTTGTTTCAATTGCTGGCAATAACTGAATCGAATGATTCCGCGCTTCATTCGTTGTGAACACACGTCGTACATTATTATCTTCCGCCAAACTCACCGTAAGTGGTTGGTTACTTGTATCAAAGGCTAAAATCTTCATAGGTTATATTTTAACACAAAAAGACCGCCAATCGGCGGTCTTAAAACTTGTTCTAGTCAATTGCTGATTCAACTAATGCAATGACTTCGTCATTTGTTTCGGCATCCAAAGCTTTTTCAGCCAACAACTTCATATCAGCAGTATTCAACTGCTTCATTAATGCACGTGTTTGCAAAATAGATGGGGCACTCATTGAGAATTCATCCAAGCCCATACCCATCAACAATGGGACAGCGATTGGATCACCAGCCATTTCACCACACATTGCAACAAACTTACCTTCTTTATGAGCGGCAGTAATCACATTGTTGATCAAACGCAAGATTGATGGATTATAAGGTTGATACAAATAAGCAACCTTATCATTACCACGATCTGCAGCCATTGTATAACCAATCAAATCGTTGGTTCCAATTGAGAAGAAATCCAATTCCTTAGCAAACTTATCAGCCAACATTGCGGCAGCTGGAATTTCAATCATGATACCTAACTTGACATCACCCATTGCCACACCAGCTTCTTCAAGCTTGGCACGTTCTTCTGTATAAATTTGCTTTGCGGCACGGAACTCAGGCAATGTGGCAATCATTGGGAACATAATCCACAAGTTACCAAAGGCTGAGGCACGTAGCAACGCACGGAGTTGTGTGCGGAAGATTTCTGTTTGATCCAAAGAAATACGGATCGCACGATAACCCAAGAATGGATTTTCTTCTTCCGGCAATTTCCAATAGCTCAAGTGCTTGTCGCCACCAATATCCATGGTACGCACTGTCACTGGCTTACCAGCCATCTTTTCAACAACAGTCTTATAAGCTTCAAACTGTTCTTCTTCAGTTGGCAAGTGATCTGATTCCATGTATAGGAATTCAGTACGATACAAACCAATTCCTTCAGCACCGTTTTCCAAAACGGCAGGCATGTCTTTTGGTGAACCAATGTTTGCGCCCACGACAAATGTCTTGCCATCGGCACTGACTGATTGTTGATCTTTCAACAAGGCCCATTCAGCACGTTGTGCTTGATAATCAGCCGCCTTTTGTTGATAACTGGCTAATGTGTCGGCATCTGGGTCGACAATCACATCGCCCGTCAAGCCATCAACAATCACCATGTCACCAGCTGCCACTTCTTTTGTGGCAATTTCAGTTCCCACGACAGCTGGAATTTCCAACGTACGTGCCATGATTGACGCATGCGCTGTACGACCACCCAAATCAGTTAAGATACCCTTAACAAAGTTGCGGTCAAGCTGCGCTGTATCTGAAGGCGTCAAGTCTCTTGCAACCAAGACCACTTCTTCATCAATCAACGCTGGGTTAGGCAAAGCCACATTTAGCAAGTGAGATAGGATACGCTTCGTGACATCACGAATATCTGCTGCACGTTCTTGCATGTAGGCGTTATCCGTCATCGCTTCAAACATGCTGATATACATGTCTGTTACTTCTTTAACAGCTTGTTCAGCATTGACCTTGTCATCAGCAATCTTTTGCTTAAATGCGCCAGACATTTCGGGATCAGCCAAAACCATCAAATGCGCTTCAAACACTTGGGCTTCTTCATCACCAAGGTTTTCAGCAGCTTTTGTTTTAATCAATTCCACATCTGCACTGGCAGCCTTCAAAGCATCGTCGACACGAGCTTGTTCAGCTGTCACATCTGTAATTGTTGTCTTTGAGAAAGACAAATCTGGGTCAACTAACAAGTAGGCCTTTGCAATTGCAATACCATTACTTGCCGCGATTCCTTTGAAGTTCTTAGCCATTATTATTCAGCAAGTCCTTCTTTTTCCATTGCTTCAGTGATAGCAGCCATTGCTGCTTCTTCATCATCACCTTCAGTCTTGATTGTCACATCGGCACCTTGACCAACACCAAGTGACATCACACCCATGATTGACTTCAAGTTAACATCCTTGCCTTGGTATGACAAAGTAACGTCTGATGTGAACTTTGAAGCTGCTTGTACCAACAATGTTGCTGGACGTGCGTGGATACCTGTTTCTGCTACGATATGGAATTCTTTTGATTGTGTCATAATTATTTTCTCCTTTTTAGCTGTGAATCAGCTTCTGATAATAGTGTATCAAAGCGCTTACAAAATATCAAGTAAAATGCCCGGATAAACCTTGATATATCAAGCCCAAGCGCCCAAAATGCCGGTCTCATCGCGTTTGTGATGTAACCGTTTACATGTTTTCCGTGTGACTTTTCAGTAAACGTTAAGATTCTCGGTGACGTGCGCAACATTTGCCAAAAATTCAACACAAAAAGCACCGATCCGGTGCTTTTAAATCGTAAATTCTTGATTACCCGCCGCTTTAGCTAAGCGATTATTATACGCTTTGCCAATTCCAATGGGGGGCATTTTTTCGACATAAATCGTCGCCACTTCTGGCGTTTCGTCATAAAACCGCAGCCCAGCAAAGAGCTGTTCGGTCGCACTTTCAAGTGTTTCGCCTAACGACCACGTTTGCGTCATCGGTAACTGCAATGTTGCCAATGTGTCATCTTGGGCCATCACAACGTCTTGGGCTGTCAGGTTTGATCGCAGCGCCAAAGCATCTAAACGATCAAACATCACCACTGTTTTGTCTGGTGCATAGTGACGATACTTCATCCCTGGTGCTTTTGGTGTGACATGGCTCGCCACCGATGTCGTACTGGTAGCATCAAACACTTGTTGTTGGAGAACGGCTTCTAATTGTTGTTGCGTCACTGCCCCAGGCCGCAAAATGGTTGGCGTATCTGTTGACATGTCAATAACTGTGGACTCCACCCCGACTTCCGTTGGCCCATCGTCCACAATGGCTGCAATCCGGCCTTGCATATCATGCCAAACGTGTTGCGCCGTGGTTGGCGACGGTTTACCAGACGTATTGGCACTTGGGCCAACAATCGGTACCCCGGCTGCGCGAATCACAGCCCGTGCTGTCTCATTGGCAGGCAAACGGAAAGCCACCGTTTGCAACCCACCAGTCACCAACATCGATACCTGATCTGGTTTAATGGGCATGATAATTGTCAAAGAGCCCGGCCAAAATGCGGTCATCAATTGCCGAGCTGCTTCAGAAATCGTGACAAAGGGTGTCAACTGTTCAACGTCTGCAACGGTCATAATAAGCGGATTATCTGCTGGCCGATTTTTCGCCAAAAAGACTTTTTTCACCGCCGCATCATTAGTGGCATCTGCCCCTAAGCCGTAGACTGTTTCTGTTGGAAAAGCCACCACTTCACCGGATTTTAATAACGCGCCCGCCTGCTGCACATCTTGAGTTGTTAGTAATTCTGTCTCCATAATAATCCTACCGACGTCAGACACACGCGACGTCCATTTTATCCTTTCACCACACGCACCATACGATCTAAGCCTGCGAAATCTTTTTTCAAGGTTACCGTTGCATCAGGTAGTGCTTGTTGCATCATGGCTACCACCGCTGGGCCTTGTTTGTAGCCAATTTCAAAATAAGCACGCCCATGTGCCGTTAAATGTTGTGCCAAACCGGCCGCAATCTTAGCGTAAATGGCTAAGCCATCTTGGTCGGCAAACAACGCCAGTTGTGGCTCAAACGCCAAGACACTAGCGTCCATTTCTGCTTCATCAGTCCGCGCGATATACGGTGGATTGCTGACGATAATATCAAAAGTTAAATCCGCAACCCCTTGGAAAACATCACTTTCCACGAAGTGTAACTGATGCAAACCAAAGCGCTGCGCATTACTTTCAGCCACGGACAAGGCATCAGGTGAAATATCGGCGGCAAACCCCTTAACACGTGGATTTTCAAGCATTAACGTCTCAATAATTGCGCCTGAACCCGTCCCAATATCCAACACAGAAACTGGTTCACCTTGGGTCCCACTGGCATCTTGTAAAATCCATTCTACGAGTTGCTCAGTTTCTGGACGGGGAATTAAGACACGTTCATCCACCATGAATTCCCGCCCATAAAAAGGTGCATGCCCCAAAATATATTGTGGTGGTTTGTTTTGGGTTAATTGCGCCACCCACTTTGGCCAAACAGCTGCCAGCGCCGCTGGCATTTGCCGTGATAAATTGGCCCGTAAATAACCGTAGTTAATGTCTAAGGCACCCGTTAACAAGAAGTCCACGTTATCTTTGGCATCTTCTTCTGGCATCCCCGCCTGCGTGAGTTCTAAAACCGCCCACTTACGTGCTTCAAGTAACGACAATTTCACTTGCGCTGGGACAGTTGGTTTGATCTGATCATCCCACTCGTACCAACGCGGTTGAGTCAGCTTAGCAGGTGAACTTGAGCGTTTGTGCGTAGTCTGGTTAGGTTGTTGAAATTGTTTTGGGGTTTCAAAGTTTTTTTCTGTCATTGTTAGGCGTTATTGAGTTCAGCGAGCTTAGCTGTTTGGTCCGCAATGATTAACGCATCAATGACTTCTCCTAATTCACCGTTCATCACGCGATCCAACTTGTTTAATGTCAAACCAATACGATGATCCGTGACACGGTTTTGTGGATAATTGTATGTCCGGATACGTTCTGAACGGTCCCCAGTACCGACGGCAGACTTACGCTGTTCGGCATAAGCTGCTTCATTTTGTTGCGCATAAAAATCATACACACGACTGGCCAGCAACTTCCGTGCCTTATCACGGTTCTTTATCTGTGTTCGTTCTTCTTGCATTTTCACCATGATACCGGTTGGCTTGTGAACCAAACGGACTGCCGTTGACACTTTGTTGACGTTTTGACCACCAGCACCACCTGAACGGAAGAATTCTTCTTCCAAATCAGATTCAGCCAATTCAAAATCAATGTCTTCAAATTCAGGCATCACGCCAACCGTTGCCGTTGACGTGTGGACACGCCCTTGTGTTTCGGTTGATGGGACGCGCTGTACACGATGCGCACCTGATTCAAACTTTAACTTCGAATACACATTATCGCCAGTAATCATCACAGCGACTTCCTTGTAGCCACCAACTTCAGTCGTGGATTCATCAATAATACTCAATGTCCAGCGTTGCTTTTCTGCGTAACGGCGATACATGTCTAACAAGTCAGCGGCAAATAATGAGGATTCATCCCCACCAGCAGCCCCACGAATTTCCATGATAATGTTTTTATCATCATTGGGATCTTTCGGTAACATTAAAATTTTCAATTGGTCTTCCAATTGCGCTTTTTCTGGCTTTAAGTCGGCTAAATCTTCTTTTGCTAATGGTGCCATTTCGGCATCATCTAGTAATTCTTCTGCTTCTTGAATTTCTTGAATGACTTGTTGGTAACGGGTATAGACTTCAACTGTCTCACGCATTTCCCCCGCTTCTTTTGACAATGCCATGTATTTTTGGCCGTCACTCGCCACTTCTGGGTCGGCTAATTGTTCGTTCAGTTCATCATAGCGATCAACAACCGTTTGTAATGATTGAAAAATTGGATCCATCGTTTACTCTCCTCTTCACAGTGGTACACCAACGACTTAACTTAGCCACTGTACCCTGTTGTTATTGTCATAATTTATGTTGAAAAATAGCTTTTTGGCTTTACTTATCCACAGGAAACATCTCGGAAATTTTAGCCAAATCGGGCACGTACCAATGATGGCGACAGGTTGGAATATAAGCTTCATCGCCACCAATAAAGAGTTGTTCCCCAGAACGTTGTGGCTTGCCGTCAACAATTCGTAATTGCGTTGTCGCTTTTTTACCGCAAAATGAGCAAATCGTCTTCATTTCTTCCAGCTTATCAGCCATTTCAATGAGTCGTTTTGAACCTTCAAACAAGTGATTAAAGGCATCTTGTTTTAAACCAAATGCCATCACTGGAATATGTAGGTGATCCACGACTTTGGCTAATTGATCAACTTGTGTTGCGGTTAAAAATTGTGCTTCATCAATCAAGGCCACGGCAAGATTATCACTTTGCTTGGCCTTAATTAAGTCATACAAGTCATCCGTTGGCTTAATCGCTAAAGCTTCGCGCGACAAACCAATCCGACTGGCCACAACGCCCACACCGGCACGGGTATCCACAATCGGCGTCATTAACAACACTTGACGTCCCTGTGATTCGTAATTATGCGCAACTTTCAGGATTTCAATTGATTTACCTGAACTCATTGCCCCATATTCAAAAAATAATTGTGCCATCATCATCCCGTGTCCCAAGTTCCCTCAGTTTATGACACGTCGCCTCCTGAAAAGTTTGTTTGCTGACTTATTTTGTCACTCCTTCCTATTATAACAAATGACAAACGATAACAGGCGCTTTTTCATACCAGAACACAGGTCGGTCAGCTTTTTTAACATTTCATCAAAAATTCCCATCTCAAGGCTACGCGTGGTAAAATGATAATCATGAAAGTGGGGACATTATGACACTTAAAAGTACAATTGCACGCGCTACTGCTAAAAGCGCCTATTGGTTTTTGCATGACGTGATGCACCGTGGTGGCACAAGTCTACCCGGCAAAATCGCGGTCGCAATCGACCCAGATATTCTCAAATCAATCCAACAGGATTTTGACCTCGTGGTGGTGACTGGTACAAATGGTAAAACGTTGACCACTGCCCTCATCACGCGTGTCTTACAAGCTGGTGGCTATGAAGTCATCACCAACCCATCCGGTTCTAACATGATTCAAGGGATTACCGGCACATTGGTGACGACACCAGTCAAGCCTTCGCCAAATGGTAAAAAGCCCGTAGCCGTCTTAGAAGTCGATGAAGCCAACGTTGAAAAAATCACCTCAGCGATCAAGCCAAAAATGTTTGTGCTCACAAACATTTTCCGTGACCAACTTGACCGCTACGGCGAAATTTATACAACGTATGATAAAATCATCGCCGGCATTAAGCATGCACCCGAAGCTACGGTATTAGCCAACGGTGATTCACCAATCTTTACCCGCGGTGATTTCCCAAACAAGCGCCAATATTTTGGCTTTAATCATATCCAACCGGCCGACTATCAACCACAAGTGGCGCCTATCAATACGGATGGGATTTTATCACCGACCGATCATTCTGTCTTACACTATGATTTCATCACGTACGCCAATCTTGGTCAGTATTTTAGTGTCACCGATGATTTCAAGCGCCCACCATTGGCCTATCAAGTGACCGAAATTGACGAATTGACCCCAACTTATTCAACTTTTAGTATTGATGGTACACCGCTTCGTATTGAAATTGGCGGGCTCTACAATATTTATAACGCCCTAGCTGCTTATGCTGTTGGTCGTGAATTTGGTGTAACGCCTGAACAAATCAAGACAGCTTTTGAATCAAATGCACAGATTTTTGGCCGCCAAGAAGCCATTCATGTTGATGGTAAGGATGTCACAATCGTCTTGATTAAAAATCCGGTTGGGACCAATTCTGTCATCGATATGATGCGGACCGAAACGGCTGATTTCTCACTATTGGCGCTGTTGAACGCCAATTATGCGGACGGTATTGATACGAGTTGGATTTGGGATGCCGAGTTTGAAAAGCTACATGACACCAAGCTCAAGGCCGTCGCCACTGGCGGTGAACGCTATCGCGATATTCGCGTGCGTTTGAAGATGGCTGGTTTTGCTGACCAGGCCGTCTATGAAGATTTGACCCAAGTCATCGACGCCATCAAAGCCTTACCAACCGATAAGGTCTACATTGCAGCAACTTATACGGCGATGCTACAACTTCGTGAACAACTTGGTGCAGCTGGCTATATTAAAGGAGGTTTCTAATGACCGAATACCAACTCAACGTTGCGCACCTTTATGGTAATCTAATGAACACCTATGGTGATTATGGCAACATCATTGCCCTCACTTACTATGCCAAGCAAATTGGCGTTGCTGTTGATTATCAATTGGTTTCACTTGGCGACGAATTTGATGCCCAAGCCTTTGATTTTGTCTTGTTTGGTGGCGGACAAGATTACGAAGAAACGATTGTCGCCGAAGATTTACCTACAAAGGCAACAGCCATCAAGCAGTACATCGAAAACGATGGCCCACTGCTGGCTGTTTGTGGTGGTTTCCAATTACTCGGTCATTATATGGTGATGGCTGACGGTACGCGTGTCGATGGCATTGGCGTTATGGATCATTATACGACCAATATGTATGATGACCAATTAACAGTATTATCTGGCAAGCGCCTAACCGGTAACGTTGTGATTGAAAATAACGACACTGGTGAAAAATACCATGGGTTTGAAAACCACCAAGGTCGTACATTCCTCGGCGAAGGTGAACGTGCTTTGGGGACTGTTATTTCTGGTAATGGTAATAATGGTATGGACAAAACCGAAGGTGTGATTTATCGTAACGTTTATGGCTCATACTTCCACGGCCCAATCTTTACGCGTAATGGGAATTTAGCTAAGCGCGTTCTTGCAACAGCTTTGCAACGTAAATATCCTGACGTTGATTGGCAAGCCCGATTGGACGCAGTTCCAACTGAAAGTTTCTAATACAAAAAACTGTGACCAACTGATGATGATCAGTTGGCCACAGTTTTTATTTTTGCTTCGTTGTAGGCGTTTCAGTATTTTGCGACGCCTTTTGTTGTTTTTTCACCCGATCGACTTCACGATGATACCAACGCATAATCAAAATTAAGCCACCCGTTGATATCATCATTGCAATGACGACCCAAATGAAAAACAGTATTAACTTCGTATCTTGTGTCATGATTGTTATCGGCATGCCAACTCAAGCACATGCCACTCCTTATTGTTGCGCTATCTACCACTATTCTGATAGGTGATAATAATAGGTTGAGACTGAAATATCTGTCCGTGCGGCAAACGCCGTACGCAGACGTAATGAGTTCTGGTTATGCAAAATATTTTGCCAAGGTTTTTTGGGCACAAATTGTGGGACCAAAACCGTGACTGAATGATTGCGCTTTTCCGCTTGTTTCACCACCGCATCCACGAAACTAGTGGCTGGCTTAACAATTGAGCGGTACGACGAATGAATATCCACATAGCGGACATCTGGGAAATCCAGCTTGAACTGCGTTGATGTTTCCAATTCTTTTTTCGGATTCACATCAAAACTCACGTGCATCGCCACCACATAATCGCCAATTGATAGCGCATAATCGATCGCTTCGGTCGTGACTTTGGTAATATTTGATACCAAAACAATGACAGTCGCCCCATCATAATGGTGCCGCACAGCATGTGAATTTTTCGCATAGGCTAAACGCAGTTGACGCGCAATACTCGTATAGTGGTGCTTAATTTTTAGGAACATGTACATGATAATGGGCATAATCAAAAGATATGGCCAAACATGTTCAATCCGTGTGGCAAACAACGTGACCACCAACACCGCTGAGATAAATGCCCCAACAAAATTGATCAAGGCTTTTAATACCCAGCGCGTTGGCTTCTGCCGCCACCAATGAATAATCATCCCCGACTGTGACAGGGTAAACGGTACAAACACGCCGACCGCATACAACGGAATCAACGCATCCGTGGAACCATGGAAAATCAGCAACAAAATAATCGCGCCAAAAGCCAGTGATAAGATACCGTTAGAATAACCGAGGCGATCGCCTTTATCCATGTAGAGATGTGGTAGATATTTATCGCGGGCCAAATTCAATGCCAACATTGGAAAAGCCGAAAAGCCTGTATTGGCCGCCACAGCTAGGATCAAAGCCGTGGCCAATTGAATAATGTAAAAGCCCATATTATGCCCACCAAATGTTTTGGCAGCAATTTGGGACAAAACTGTTGAATGACTATTGGGTACAATGCCATACCAGTAACTCAAAAACGTGATGCCGCCAAAGAATGTCGCTAAAATCAGCGCCATTAATGTGAGCGTTGTCGCCGCATGCCGTTCTTTTGGTGCCCGAAAATTTGGCACTGCGTTAGAAATAGCTTCCACACCTGTCAAAGATGACGAACCACTTGAAAAGGCACGCATAAACAAGACTAATGATAGGCCGGAAAAACTAGTTCCCACACGTGCCGCAGCATGATACGGCAATTGGCCAGTGGCTGCCTGAAACACACCCCAGATAATCATGATTGCTAAGACAATGATGAAAAAGTAGACGGGAAACATCAGGAAGTTCGCACTTTCTCGCAAACCACGTAAATTCATACCAGTCAGTAACACGACCACGAAAATCGAGAGCGGTACCACATAGGGATTTAACATTGGAATCGCTGCAGTGATGGCGTCGGATGCCGCTGATGCTGATACGGCAACCGTTAACATATAGTCAACCAGTAACGAACCGCCGGCGACTAATCCCGCTTTCGCCCCCCAGTTTTCACTGGCAACAGCATAAGCACCACCGCCTGAAGGGTACGCATGGATAATTTGCCGATAGCTCAAGACAATAGCTGCCAACAAAATCAAAACTAGTAGCGCAATGGGCAGTTGCAACCACAGCGCTACGGCACCCGCAGCGACCAAAGCGGCCGTAATAGATTCCGTACCATAGGCCACTGATGACAAAGCATCAGATGACAACAGCGCTAACGCTTTAGTTTTCGACAATGACTGGCCACCCTCATCTAACGTTTTGAGTGGTTTGCCGATGATGATCTTCTTAATGTATTGAAACATGTTCTTCTCCAATGAACGTGATGTGCCAAAATGGCAACAATTAACACAAATAGCTAATGAGCGATCAGGTTCATCAACCTCATGTTTCACGCTAATGCCAGCAAGGTTTTAAAAATGCTGCAACATTACTCATCACATTTTACGCTATTTCATCGCGTAAAAAAAGCCGTTAATTTAACGACTTGCAAAAACATTAGACGTTTTCAACTTTTGCAACAAAGGCATCAAAAACGGCTTGCACAGCATCATCTGTCATACGGAGCATTTCCGGATGCCATTGCACAGCATAGATATGTCGTGTCTCATCTGAAAAGGCTTCAACAACGCCATCCGAACTGGTCGCATCCAAAGTTAGGGATGGTGCCAATGTTTTCACTGCTTGATGATGAAAAGAGTTCACTAACGCATCAGGCGCTACGATCGGTGTTAACCAATTATCGCGTTGCCAAACCAAGCGATGTGTTGGCGTGGACCACTTCGTTGGGTATTGATCATGCTTCACGCGAAGTTGTTCATATTGGGTGGCCAAATCTTGATAAAGCGTGCCACCAAGTCCCACATTAATCACCTGCGCCCCGCGGCAAATGCCAAAGACGGGCTTGCCCACTCGCACGGCTTCGGCAAACAAGGCAAATTCAAACGCATCGCGATAACGGTCAATTTCACCGATAGCTGGGATTGGTTCTTCGCCGTAATAATCTGGCGTCACATCTTGCCCACCCGCTAACACCAAGGCATCGATACTTGCTACATAGTCAGCCGCCAGTTCTGGGGCACTAATTGGTAGAATCATCACCAGTGCCCCTGCTTCTGTCAGGGCAGCAGTATAATTTTTTTGAATATAGTTCACATAATTCGTCCCAAATTTCGGGTTCGGATGAATGGCGTGGTTCCCAGCAATCCCAATCTTTTTCATAATAAACTCCTACGTCGGTTATTTTTCTGTTGCATATTGATAACTTTGGTACCCAATCACGGGATAATTTAAGTTTTTAATCGTCTTTTTCTGCAAATGTACATTGGCCACTTGATATAGCGGTGTGACCCCATTCAAGTCATTATTCAATTTAGCCGCTTGCTGCTCTAATTGATAACGCGCATCATTGGCTTCGGGCTGTTGATTAATTTTCTGAATCAAGGCGTCATATTGGGCATCATGCCATTTTGTAAAATTAATCGCGCCGTCTGAATAAGCGGTATCTAAGAAATCAATCGGATCATTATAATCAGTTGACCAACTCAATGTGCCAGCTTGAAAATTACGATTGTTGAAGGCTGAAATTTCCGCATTTAACGGCATTCGATTCAGATTAACGGTCACATCCGGCAACGTGCTTTCAATACTTTGCTTCAAATAAAGCCCGGCAGCACGATAGGCATCCGTATCAGCCGTATTGAGTGTCAACGTCAGTTTTTTCTCGCCGATCTCTGCTTGCGCTTTTTTCAAATAGTCTTGCGCTTTTGCCTTATCATTTGGTAACGTCAATCCTGCATTAAAGTCTTGGCCGTGCACTTTGACTTCGCCGCTCGGCACAATGGACTGCGCCGCAGTTGACCCATCAGCTAAAGCTTGATCGGCTAGTACACGTCGATCAATCGCATAACTCACCGCACGTTTGAAATTGGTATTCCCTGCTACTTTATCTTGCGCGTTCCAAACAATGAAGGCCATCCGTCCCTTTTTCTGAGACTTGATCTCGTCAGCATAATGTTTCTTCAAATTGGTCAAAATACCACCAGATATTTCTGCTTCATCAACGTTACCTGACAAAAATTGTTTGCTGGCCAAAGTGGCATCGGTCACCAAGGTTGTTTTGATCGTATTAAAATGGACTTTTTTGGCCTGCGCATAATACGGATTCTTCACATATTCCCAAGTTGTGGCCGATTGGTGCCATTTTTTAATCATGTACGGCCCGTTAGAAACCGTTGTTTCAGCTGTTTGGCCGTATTTATGCCCGTAAGCTTTGACCTTAGCAGGGTTAATCGGATAGAGCTGATTAGCCAAAATAAAATTAAAATAAGGCACTGGATGCGACAGCGTGATTTTAACTGTACGATTGTTGACTGCTTGAATTCCTAAAGTATCAATACTAGCACCCTGTTTCCTAATGGCGTCATAGTTAGCTAAATCTTTAAAATGATTGGCACGCGTTGATTTAGACGCTGGATCGACCTGTCGTTTCACCGAAGATACAAAATCTTGTGCCGTCACCGTTGTCCCATCAGACCATTTCTGGTTCTTTTTTAACGTCAACGTATAAACCGTATGATTGTTTGTCGGTTGTACAATCTTTTCGGCCATTCCCGGAATGATTTGGCCCGTGGCATCCGTCGTATACAAACCCTGTAGTGTTTGTACTTCAGCCAAATTGGATCCAATGTCGTCAGCAAAATTTGGATCTAACGTCGTAATTGGATTTTGTACCGTAACCTTGAGCGTTGCTGGGGTTGGTTTTACCGTACCCCGTTGGTACAACCCATACCCACCAATCAGCAACACAGCCATCCCCACAGCGATTATTGTTTTTCGTTTCATACACTTCCCCCATAAACGACTTGCAGCCAACGCTACCCACAACATTAGAATTTGTTTGGTAAAAAATGATCGTCTTCAAATAAATAATTTGAGTATAGCGCAAGTCGTTTCAGCGGGCAATGATTATGCTTTATAGCCCCAGACTTGCGTTAAAATATCGCGCACAAGCGCGAGTTTCGCCCATTGCTGGTCTTCTGTCAGCAAGTTACCTTCCTCAGTTGACGCAAAGCCACATTGGGTCGATAACCACAAACGCTCTAATGGTAAATACTGCACCGCCTCATAAATGCGGTCAATAATCACCTGTTTATCTTCAAGTTCACCCGTTTTCGTTGTGATGAGTCCCAGCACAACCCGTTTATCACCAGAAACCTTGGCTAGTGGTGCAAAACCACCTGCGCGGTCAGAATCATACTCTAAAAAGTAGTTCGCCACATTTTCCTGACCCAAAAGTTCATCAGCCACCAGATCATAGCCACCACTCGCCGCCCAGTCAGAATGATAGTTCCCACGACAAACATGCGTATTAATCACCAAATCATCCGGTAAACCGGCTAATGCCCCATTATTAAGGGTTAAATAAAGTGTCTTTAACTCGGCCACACTAATCCCGCTACCAGCCATCAGCACGCCGAAATGTGGATCCACGAGCATCCCCCAAGTACAGTCATCGAGTTGAATGGTGCGCGCACCGGCATCATAAAGTGCTAAAATTTCGTCATGATATACCCGCTGAATGGCCGTATGAAAGTCAGCATCATTGGTATAAAACCGGTGGACACGTTCCGCATTTTGGCCACGCACTAATTCCGCAAAGAATTGCGCTGGCGACGGGAGCGTCGCTTTGGCCGCGACACCATAGTGATCAGCAATTTCTTTGAGAAACTTAAATTCACGAATAAGCGGATGCGCTGTCGCATCAAAACCCAGCGGACCGGTGAGGTGGGCCGAATCGTCTCGCGTTTCTTCATGGGCAAATTGATACCCTTCGCCAAATTTAAACCGTTCAACGCCTTCAAATCCCCAAAAGTTATCAAGATGCCAATATGAGCGCCGGAATTCACCGTCTGTGACGACATCCAAACCGGCCGCCACTTGTTGGGCCACCAAAGTGGTGATCGCCGCGTCTTCAGTTGCGGTTAATTCGTCAGCCGTTACCTGGCCGTTGGCAAATGCTGCCCGCGCTTGTTTCAGTGCATCAGGCCGTAAAAACGACCCGACGTGTTGAAAACCAATTTTTTGTTGTGTTTGTGTCATGTGTTAGACTCCTCTTGTCTCGCGATTATTTAGTAACGTCACAAAACACGATCACATGACACTATCCACCGCCCCGCTACCCGTCAAAAACACAGCCGTGGCGATTTTATTGGTATGCAAATAATAAACTTTCTGCGGGTTCACCGGCATCGCCTACTCCTCTAATTTGCCATATTGGTTGCTAACATTACACGACTTGTCGTTCAAAGGCATCACTTGAAATGCCTTGCTCAAGAATAATCGCTGCCCAAGCTTTGGCAGAATGTAGACTATGATCCTTAAAGTTCCCACAACTTTGAATTTCAGCTGCCGGCACCTCTGTCACGTCATCACTGACAATCTTTTCTAGGACCTTTTTGAAGACTTTAGCCAAAGTTTCGGCATCATAATCTACCCAAGAAATGACATGAAACCCTGTCCGGCAGCCAAATGGTGAGATATCAATAATCCCATCAATTTCATCACGTACGAGTCCAGCAAAGAGGTGTTCTAGTGTGTGCAAACCACCAGTTTCAATCGCCGTTTCGTTTGGCTGGGTGAGCCGTAAATCATAATTCGTAATCTGACCACCTTGTGGGCCAGCTTGGGTTTCAATCACGCGCACATATGGGGCTTTGACCTTGGTGTGGTCAAGCGTAAAACTTTCAACAACTGTTTCTGACATTATTTTTCTCCTTTAAAATAACTGATTGGTTTGTTCACTTCTGTTTTGGTGCCATGATACTTCGCAGCAATATAGGCTTGCGAGGCTTTGTCATGATAAAGCGTCAATAACTTCCGATAAGTTGGATTGTTTTGGCTTTTTGTAGCGGTGGCTAAAATGTTGATATTCGCCCGCGTATGGCCGTTGACATGTTCATAAGCCAGCGCATCTTTTAACACATTCAAACCACTGGCTTGTGAAATAGAATTAGACATCAAGACGGCCGCAATTTTTGGATCTTTAACAACACGGCCGCCAGTGGTGTCATCAATTTCTTGAAACTTAAAATGCTTGGGGTTACTGGTGATTTTTTCTAAGCCATCTAACGCGCCAAACCCAGGTGCCAGTGTCAATAAGCCATTATCAGCCAAGAGCTTTAACCCACGTGCTTCATCTGCCAAATCTTTGGCAATGGCAATCGTTGCCCCATCGGGCAAGTCTTTAAGCGTCCGGTAGTGACTCGAATAAATCCCCATCGGTTCAAGATATGTCGTACCCAGATTCGCTAGCTTCCCCACTTTACTGGCTTTGTTAAAGGCGTCAAAGTAGCCATAACTTTGGAACGCATTCACATCAACCTGACCCTGTGCCGTGGCCACATTCAATGCTTGCCCATCTGTAAATTCTTTTACCTGAATCTTAAGATGTAATTGTTTCGCTTGCTTGCTCTGCGCTAAATGGCGCCAAATATCGGCATCGCTGGTCACCGATCCTACCGTTATGATATTGGTTGGTCGCTGCTTAACGGTTGCCCAAGTGATTCCTACGACCAGTATACTCGCTAAAATAAGCCCAATCCAAGTTTTTTTACGCATCACATCTCCTATACACGCTTGTTAAAATTCCCCTTAAACAGTCGCCAGTTCTTGATCGGCAATCGTTTTAATCAACGCTAACTTACGCCACTGATCTGGAATCGTTAAGATATTGCCTTCTTCGGTTGACGAAAAACCACATTGTGTTGATAAGGCAAGTTGCGCTTTGGGCACGTATTGCGCTGCTTCGTTAATCCGAGCGACGACATCGTCAACGGCTTCTAAATCTGCTGATTTAGAGGTGAATAAGCCCAACACAATTTCAACATTTGGTCGCCCATTATAAATATCTGCCAACGGTCCAAAGTCACCGGAACGTTCATTGTCATATTCGAGGAAGAACGCATCGTAATTTAACTGGCCCAAATATTTGGCAACGGGTTCATAACCCCCTTCAAACAAATATGTCGATTTAAAGTTACCGCGGCAAATATGGGTGGATAGCTTCAAGTCGTCTGGTAAGCCGGCCAATGCTTGGTTAATGACATAGACATCATCTTGCGCTGTTTGCTCAAACGGCGCCCGTGCATCCGGATCATCTGCATTGGCATTCAATTGGGCAATGAGGTAGGCCCAAGTTGTATCATCCAATTGTATGTAACGTGCCCCCAAGTCATAGAAATGTTGGAGCGTATCATGATAGGCTTGTGCCAAATCGTCCAAAAACGCTTGCCACGTTGGATAGTAATCTGACCAGCCATCTGAGCGTTGATCGCGATTAATGATGAGACTTGGTGACGGAATCGTGACTTTCGGTTCCACACCTTCAGGTACAAGCGATTGGAGGTATTTAAAATCATCAAAAAACGGATGATTCAAATTCGCATGCACTGGACCGTTGAGGCGAATGTTTGTCGAACGGGTCTTTTCACCGTGAAATTTATATGATGTTTCCTGATCATAAAATTCAAACCCTCCGAGTTGTCCCAGAAAGTCTAAATGCCACCATGACCGGTTAAATTCACCATCTGTCACTGCCGACAAACCGGCTGCTACTTGTGCGTCGACTAAATCTTTAATCGCGGCATGCTGCACCTGCAAAAGTGCTGCTTTGGTGATTTCGCCCTTGGCGTATTGCTCGCGAGCTGTTTTCAACGCGTCTGGCCGCAAGTAAGACCCGACTTGATCAAAATGGTACTGTAATTTCCGAGCTGTTGTCATCTTTTTTCTCCTCTTTATACTTCAATTTGTGCTAATGCGTGGTCGAGATCAGCTATCAGATCCGTCACATCTTCTAGTCCCACGGAAAACCGCAACAACCCTGGTGTAATCCCACTGGCTGATAGTTCCGATTGATTCAATTCGGCGTGGCTCATCTTTGGTGGATAACTCACAATACTTTCCACAGCGCCTAAACTAACGGAAAACACCGGAATTTTTAAGGCTGTGACCACTTTTCTGGCGTTGTCTTGACTACCAACATCAAAACTCAACACCGCGCCCCCACTGGTGGCTTGGCTGGTGTGAATGGTATGGCCTGGATGAGTCGCCAGTCCTGGATACAGTACACGCGTGACGCTTGGATGTTGCGCTAGATGTTGCGCCAGTTGCAATGCCGATTGGCTAGATTGCGCCATCCGCACCCCAAGCGTTTTAATCCCGCGCAATAATAGCCAAGTATCTAACACACCTAGTGTCGCCCCAACCGCGTTTTGAATAAAGTAAATCCGCTCAGCCAACTGCTTGTCTTTGACCACCACGGCGCCCGCCAAAATATCAGAATGTCCGGCGAGAAACTTGGTTGCTGAATGCACCACGATATCCACGCCTAAGTCCAAAGGTTTTTGGAAAAATGGCGACATGAACGTGTTATCGGCAATCGTCAGCAACCCATGTTGTTTTGCCACAGCGACAATGGCCGCAATATCTGTGATTTGCAACACTGGGTTGGACGGCGTCTCAATATATAGTGCCTTGGTGGCTGGTGTAATCGCTGCGGTCACAGCGGCGACATCGCTAAAATCAACGAAAGTATGCGTAATGCCCCAGCGGGGCAAAATGTCTTCCAAGACACGAAACGTCCCGCCATAAACATGCTTGCTGACGACAAGATGATCCCCTGATGACAAGGTGAACAACACACTACTGATGGCGGCCATCCCCGTACTGAATAAAAAGCCTTGCGTCCCGTGCTCAAGTTTAGCAATTGCTTGCTCGCCTGATTCACGCGTCGGATTACCAGAACGCGCATAATCAAAATGCCCAAACGTATCAAATGACGCTTGATGGAACGTCGAACTGAGCTGAATCGGGGTATTAATCGCCCCAGACAACGGGTCGTGTGCTGTTGTGGCTTGAATTAAATCTGTCCAATCACTCATTTTTTCGCTCCTTCAATGGCTTGGACTAAATCTTGTAACAAGTCCGTTTTGTCCTCCAGCCCAGCACTTAGCCGAACTAACTGATCCGAAATACCTAATGCATCCCGCTGGGATTGGCTCATATCATGATGGGTTTGCACTGCGGGGATGGTAATCAATGTTTCTGGGCCACCGAGGCTTTCTGCAAACGACCCAATTGTTAACCCTTTCAAAAAGTGATCGACATCATACCCATCTGCCAAATAAAAACTCACCATGCCACCCACGCCAGCGTATAAGACTTTGGCCACGCCTGGTACTGTCTTTAAGGCATCCGCCAAAAATTGACCATTTTCATGATGTCGCGCCATGCGTAAATGTAAGGTTTTCAAGCTGCGTAACAGTAACCAAGCACTAAAAGGATCAAGCACCTGTCCACGCGTGACCAAACTAGCCGCCAATTTTTCCGCAATCGTGGCTTGATTCGTCACAACCGCACCGGCCAAAATATCGTTGTGACCGCCCAAGTACTTCGTTGCAGAATGAACGACCACATCAGCGCCAAGTGTTAAAGGCTGTTGAAAAATCGGGGTTAAAAAGGTGTTGTCCACCGCAATGATAATGTCTGGTCGGACAGCTTTAACCGCCGTACTCAGTGCTTGAATATCGGTAATTTTCATGGTTGGATTAGAAGGTGTCTCCAGCCAGATGAGCTTGGTTTCGGGTCGAATTTGTGTCAGAAAGTCATCTAAATCACGACACGCGGTATAGCTCACCCCACTGTGAACCACTAAATCATCAAAGTAACGGAAAGTCCCACCATATAAATCATCACTGGTTAAAAAATGATCGCCCGTTTTCAACAAAGTCGCAAACACCAAATCAATGGCGGCCATCCCCGAACTGGTCGCAAAACCCTGCACGCCATGTTCTAAGCGTGCCAGCTGTTCTTCTAACACTTGTCGCGTTGGTGTGCTTAAGCGCGCATAGTCAAAACCCGTAGACTCGCCTAACCCTGGATGGCGATAGGCCGTGGAAAAGTAAAGTGGCGTAACCACTGCACCTGTTTGCGCATCGTCTGTCCCATTGCCCCCTTGGGCTAGTAATGTATCAATCGTTGTTGTCATCGTTACTCCTCTAAAATCATTTATGCTTGTACTGCCGGGACAATGTCAACGACCGCCGGTCGCTGAGCTTGACTGACCAGCAAATGGCCCCAATTTTTGAAAAACTGCACAGCAGATGCTGACCAAGAATTCACCGGTTCACCCGCACGATAATAATTTTCTGGCGGTAACATGGCCGGCTCTGAGTGCTGATCGCGTAAAAATTCATCATGTAACGTGTGCGTCGCATACTCTAAATGCCCCGTCACATAGGTCGTCCGTTTCGTATCATCGCGTAAAATGAATGCGCCGACGCGATCATCACCAGCCACCTTTAATCGTTGGGCAACTGCGCGATTTGGAATGGTAAAATACCGTGAATGTGGCATCGCCAAGTCGCTCATTTGCGCTAATAGCGGATGTACCTGCCCAAGTGTTGGCTGGTTGTGGTAGACACCAAAGATTTTATCGCCAACATGACGCACTGGGAAGTTGCGTTCGACATAGCCGGCCCCATAGGCCGCCCAGCAAGTCAGTAGACTTTCTCTTACATGAGTTTGCCGCCATACCAGCAATTGTTGAAACTCGGTCCAGTAGTCAATTGCCGTCACTTTTTCGCGGTCAACTGGTGCACCTGTCACGATTAAGCCATCAAATTGCTGGTGCCAAATGTCGGCTAAAGTCACATAATTTTTTTCAATCAGCTCACGGTCATGACGAATAACGTGCGTAGCGGGTACGGCAAATGTCACCCGCACATTGATCGGTAATTGGGCCAAGAGTTGGGCAAACTGTTCTTCCGTTTGGCGCCGATTCGGCATGAGATTCACCAATAAAATGCTGACGGTTGGCTGCAAGACACGATATTGGCCAATGACCAATTGGTCATGTCGTAATAAGCCATTTTGTAATATGACACTCATCATTCACTCCTTTTAACATCATGCGAAAACAAAAAAATCCCGTAGTCTAAAATTAGACTACGGGACGCAAAAATAACGTGTTACCACCCAGTGTTTATGTAGGGCTCTCGCACCCACACCTCAAACGTACGCCCACCACATCTCGTCGAGAACATCTGTGAGATCTTTCGGGTTATACGTTGTGCGTTAACGAGCACCACCGACTTCAACTTACCGCGCTACACAGATGGGTGTCCGCTTGCTCGTCTCTGTAATCACTCCAAGACCATTTTCCAACAGTTATTTTATCGACTTACACCAACCATCGACTCTCTGTGTAAAATACCATGTTGTACTTATCTCTTCACCGTTTATATTGTCATTAACTATAACTTTTATTCTGTGAACTGTCAACACTTATTTGTCATTTATTTTTTAATCTTCTCATTTTGCAGTCATGATACTTAACTAAGCAAAGTATTTAACGTCGTAAAATTTTTATGGTATACTGACTTCATTCAAAATCAATTAGGAGTCTTAAAACATGTACGAACCTACTCATCATTCAGATGCTGTCGTTGAAGAAAATATTAACAAGCCAGGGCGCAATGTGATGTTTTTGTCAGCAGATTGGTGTGGTGATTGCCGCGCTATCAAGCCATTTGTACAAAATATTAAGGATACCATTAGCCAAACTGCTAACTGGTTCGATGCCGACCGTGACGAAAATCTGGCGGTTGCAACTAAGTACAATATGCGTGGTATCCCATCTTTTGTTTTATTTGAAGATGGTCAAGAAGTATCACGTATTGGTCACGGTGAACGCTTGACACCACAACAAGTGCTCGACTGGTATCAAAGTACACAAGCCTAATCAAAAGGACCCTGTTTTTATCACAGGGTCCTTTTTTATTGGGCTAAAATTTCACAGAATTCAATAATTTCTTGGTTCGGACCTAAGATATTAAAGTAGCGAATGCCATGCTGCCAGAAAGTTGGGATACTTTGAATGTCATGATCAATCAGTTCAAAACCCGCTGCCTTGGCCGCTGCAAATGCTTTTTCAATATCCGTCGCATCTAATGAGACATGGTTAATCGCACCGGCATGCCCAACTGGCTCACCTTCCCAAGTTTCAATCACGAGGTTACCTAATTTTAGAAAGGCACAACGACTATTACCGTTAGGGAATAAGCCAGTTTGTTCAAAACCGAGTGCTTCGTAAAAAGCAATGGTTGCTGCTAAGTCTTTTGTTGGTATGCCGACGTGTTGTACACCGGTCACATAATCTTGAATCGCCATTATTTTCTCCTTTAACGTCCTGTCGCCATATCTTGTTTAACTTCTGTTGCAAAATAATAACTCACTAGTGCAAACGCAATCGTTGGCACCAGGAATGACAATTGCATCGATCCCACTGCATCAGATACGAGGCCTTGAACAGCGGGGATAACGGCACCGCCCACAATGGCCATAACCAAAATGGCGCCTGCTGTTTCAGTGTAACGCTTATCTGTTACATGATCTAAGGTATGCGCGTAAATCGTTGGCCATTGTGGGCCAAAGAAGAAGCTCGCCCCAACGGCTGCATACACAGCGATCATGCCTGGCGCAAATGTTGCGAGCAATAGCGCCAAGGTGCCAAGTACTGAGTAAGCCATCAAAACTTGGGTCGCTTTCAATTGCGTAAAGAGCCAAGTCGCCACAACCTTCCCTAAAAAGAACACAACATACGAATAGATCATGAAGTTTGAGGCCGCGGCATCTGTAATATGATGATTCACATCCAACGCCAGCCGGATAGTAAATGACCAAACAGCCGTCTGCATCCCCACATAAATGAATTGTGCCAACACACCTTTTTTGAAGCGATCGTTCTGCCTCAAATAGGCAATTGACTGACGAAAACTCACTTTAGCCATCTGTGTCCCCGTCACAATCGGCTTGGCACTTGGCATCTTCGTCACAGCTAAGATGAGCAACATGATAACTAGCACGAACAAAATATATTTGTAAGGTTGGAGGGTTAATTGCAACATGCTTTCGCCGTAAGCCAGCCGTTCTGCGCCATGCAAACTAGCCATTTTTTCAGACAGGTTCCCCACCGAACCAAAAATCAAATACTTGCCCAACAAAATCCCAGCAATACTGCCCACCGGATTCAGGATTTGTGAAATATTTAAACGCAAATTGGCATATTTCTTGGGTCCCATCATCACACTGTAGGTGTCACTAGCTGTTTCTAGGAATGATAACCCAATGGCGATGGCAAAAATAGCCACGAGAAACATCGAATAGGTCGCCACCCGCGATGCCGGGAAAAATAAGCCAGCACCTAAGATATAAGCGACCAACCCCGTCATAATAGTCACTTTATAAGAGGCCTTGCGAATAACAAAACTGGCAGGAATTGCGACTAGAAAATACCCGCCGTAAAATGCTGACTGCACAAAGGCAGTTGCCGCATCATTTAAAGCAAAAACTGTTTTAAACTGCGTAATTAAAATATCATTTAAACTCGCCGCTGTTCCCCACAACGGAAACATCAACGACACAATGATAAATTGGAAAATCGGTGTCTTTTTAAGATACCCATCAGCCAACTGACCAAAATCCTTGTGCTTTTTAGCAACAACCCCAACTGAATTAATCATGCCTGTTCTCCTCTGGCTGCAATTTGTGATTTTCCTGTAAGCGTTTTCAGAAACTAAGAATAGCACACTTCTGCCGTCATTGAAAGCCCTTTCATAAATTAAATGATTGTATTGTGATGCACAATCATTTAGCACACAATAAAAAGAGCCACCAAATTGGTGACTCTTTTACTTTTCTGTTTGCTGGATAAAGGCTTCAACAACGTCTGACGGAATGGCGAATCCCATCCCTTCAACGTTAGTACCATCGGTTGCAGCAGCAATTTTTGACGAATTAATCCCAACGACTTGCCCTGACAAGTTAATCAATGGTCCGCCAGAGTTACCTGGATTAATGGCAGCGTCGGTTTGAATGACCGTTTCATCACTCGATCCCGTCTCTTCTGCCGTCAGTTGCCGCTGGGGCGATGAAATAATACCACTCGTCATTGACGTCGCATATTCAGACCCCAACGGTGACCCAATCGCTAAAACCTGTTCTCCTGATTGGAGCTTACTACTTGGTGCGAAGCTCGCCGCTGTTTTAATCAAGTCTGTTTTGGCCTTAATGAGAGCCAAATCTTTTTGTTCATTTGTTCCGACAATGGTTGCTTTAACCTTGTCGCCATTTGCCGTAATCACTTGCAAGGCATCCGAATTCGCCACCACATGATTGTTGGTGATGATATAGACGTACCCATCCGCAATCTTATAGACGACCCCAGACCCTTCTGAGGCGGTTTGAACTTGGCCATCACCAGCTTGCTTTTGACGCCCTGGTTGACCAAACAACCCCGCAAACCCATCTGGTGTTTGGGTCGCATTCTTTTGCAAGTTCTGCACGGTAACCACCGCATTTTTCACTTTGTTATAGGCCGAAATGGCCGCATCCTGGCTCACATAGGCGGTCGAAGCAATCGTAGCTTGCCCGGCAATATTGGCCACTTTTTTAGTTTCAGGTTGACGCTGGAACCAAGAATTTGGTTGTGTGCCAGAATACACGACACCACCACCAACTACGGCAGCGACTGCCGCAACTATTATAAGAGAATGTTTCATCACGTGCCCTCCATTTTAATCAACGTGGTCATGCTTGTTTCAATTTTCGTGTGTTATAACGGTAACGTGATTTTGAAAATCGTACCCTTTGGTTGATTGTCTAACACCACAATTTTACCGCCATGCGCATGGACAATCCACTCCGCAATGGACAAGCCCAAGCCCGTGCCACCAGTTTCCCGATTGCCTGTCTTATCTTCTCGATAAAAACGGTCAAAGACATGCTTTTTGGCTTCATCACTGATACCTCGCCCCGTATCGGCAACCGTTAAGACAAGTTTACGCTTTTCAATCATGGCAGTAATTGACACGGTATCGCCGGCTTCAGAGTATTTCAAAGCGTTATCGACCAACAGGACAATCAATTGATGAATGCGCTTTTGATCAATCATCACGCGCTGACCTACTCGCGCTGACAAGAGCACTTGTTGCCCATCAAATTCAGCCATTTCTTGGTATGGCGCGACAATTTGCGAGAGAAAATCACTAATATCAGTCGATTCTTTTTCAAGGCGGGTCATATTCGATCCTGACTTAGCCAGCGTTAACATATTATTTGTTAACGAGGTTAGCCGTCTCACTTCTGATAAGGACAAGATAATGGCATCAGATTGTTCACGTACTGTGGATTCTGGATGCGTTAACATATTTTCAAGTTTGCCTTGAATCACGGCCATGGGGGTCCGTAATTCGTGTGCCGCATTGTTCACAAAGTCTTGCTGTTGCTGCCACGATCGCAGAATCGGCTTCATGTTTTTTAAACTAATCCAGTAAGACACCATTAAAGCAAGCAAACCAAACGAGCCAAACGACCAAAGAATCACCTTTTTAAAGTGGTTAAGGTTGTAAATCGTATCATTAACATTAACCGTAATCACACCATATTTCACGGGGTGACCGTCATTGTTTTTGGCCCCCCTAATAAACGTGACACTGGCCACACGATAATAGTTATCCCCAATATGTACCGTTTGTGGTGTATCAGACTCAAATCGTGAGGTGTATTTGAATTGTTTACTGAGTAATTCTTTGGTCGCCTCTGGTAAACGGGCATCCAAGACTAAGTTTTTACGACTGTCATATAGCCAGACATTGGCCAAGGTATTGGTTTCTAATAACAGTGGTGCTTTTCGTTCCGTCGCGTCAGTATTATTCAAAGCGCCAGCCAATTCAAAGTTACGAATTTGTTGGGTAATGGCAGCATCTGAATTACTAAAGACCGTGCGTGTGTAGGACCAATACATGACCCCACCTAAAATCGAGAAGATGAAAAAGAAACTCGCAATTAGCAGAAGAAAGCCGCGAATTTGTTGTTGCTTATTGATGACATTAGGCATCGTCAACCTCTAAAATAAACCCAATATTACGGAGCGTTTTAATCAGATCATGTTGTCCGACAGCCTCTAACTTACGCCGGAGGTTGTTCAAATAAATATTCACAACGTTAATCGTGGTGTCAGAATCAATCCCCCAAACACGATCAAAGATTTGGTCACGCGTCACAATGATATTTTTATTTTGTGCCAAGTAGGTCAAAATATCAAACTCTTTTCCGACTAATTTGACAGGTTGACCATGGACTTGGACGCCACGATTCTCAAGGTTAATGAGCACATCACCCACCGCGATCGTATTATCTTCCGAATAGACACCGGCACGGCGTAATAAAGCCTTCACCCGTAACAATAATTCTTCACGATAGAACGGCTTCGTCAAATAATCATCCGCGCCAACATTAAAGCCTTCGATTTTATCATCTAAAGAACTTTTAGCCGTCAAAATCAAAACTGGCGTCTCAATATTTTTTTCACGCAAATGTTTAATGACTTCCAAGCCATTCTCGCCTGGCAGCATCAAATCCGAGATAATGAGGTCATAAGGTGATTCTTGCCCTTCAAATTCACCATCTAAGCCGTTATCAACCGCATGCACATCGGCAAAATCTTGCAAAAAGCCGACAATGTTATCCGCCAAGTTGACATCGTCTTCGATTAATAATATTTTAATTGCTTTAGCCATTTTCATATCTCCATTGTACCGTTTTCTGCTTCTAATTGTAATGCCCGGTGATTAATAGGAGATTAAATCCTGCTTAAGAAATTCTTGACCTTGTACATCGTAAGTTTTATACTAGAGCTATCACATTATTGATATTATAAATATAATAGGTTGGTTCGTTTATAATCATCGGTTAGTGCGTCAAAAGTAAACAAAGGAAAAGATTATGTTCAAGAAACACACGCGCACCAAAAAATTTGTTCTCACCCTGTTACTCCTACCAGTCCTCTCATTTGCCGGTTTCGCCGCGACGACTTATTTCTTTGGGGTCCTAAGTCCAAGTACTAATATCGGTGCCTTATCAACAGCCAGCCAGGCCTTTAATGGGAGTATGCAGGCCATTCAAGATGCACTAACCGGCTTAACGAGCAAGTTTAATACCGAGCAACAACAGCACCAAGATGATCTTGCGCAAGCACAAGATCAAATTAAAAAAGCCAATGATAATATCAAGGCCGCTAACGCCGCCGTTGATGCTGCTAATACAGCCTTAAACGACCCCAAAACCGGCACTAACGTCACCACACAACAAGCCATTGCTGCCAATGCCAATACCAGCGTTACCGATCGGACTGTCGATGTCGATCCCAATAATGCCAAAACATCAACAGCTAATCCTTAAGCATTGCGTAAAAAAAGCTATCAGTCGCTATCGACTGGTAGCTTTTTTTGCACAGTGCACACAGAAAAAGGAGAAATAGCACGATGTTCAAAAGTACGAAACTTATTGTCCCCCTCATAACTGCCCTCGCGGTTTTGATTGGAACTGCCTCAGCTGCCTACTATTTTTTAGGGGTGAGTCCACTCAATACTGCCGGTATTGCGCAATTAAATGACAATATTACGCGGATGAAAAACTTATTGACCAGCAGTCAAGCAGATAACGCACAGCTCACATCAGCCCTAACCAGCGCACAAGCGTCATTGTCACATAACGCCGCAACAATCACCAAATTAACGCGTGATAACAGTATCCTCGCTACCGCCGTCACTGACCGGTATCAAACCATGATTGCGACCGCAATGGCGTTGAATATTCCTGATTTGTCGCAATACTATATCACACCACCGAGTGATAATCCGTTCACTGACCAAAATGGTCAAGTTCTCGATAGCGATAAACTCAGCCCCGTAATTTTAAATGCCATTACGGCACTCAAAACCGCCAGCGCAACAAGCCAAGCCTGGCAGAACAAATACACCGATCTTCAGTCAGCAATACGCGCTGCTTATCTTAATGCCGGTGGCAACCCGACGCAACAACCAACGTTGGCCACACTCTTGCAGCAACTCAAAACGCAAACAATTGCACAATTCACCGCCCAAATGAATGCCGTCGGCATTGCGATTGCCTGGTTAAATGACGGGCCGACTTATCATTCACCGGCCAATCCCAATCTGATTTTTAAAAGTAACCATATCAGTTGGGGGACGACCACCGTGTCCATCCCCGATGACACTGGTCAACTCGCCTCAGTCACCCTCCCCGTCATTTGGCAAGGCGCGACCAATGATCAGCTCATTTGGAATGGGTTTGGTTGGGTCATTTACAAAGATGGCCAAATTTACACCGATGCGACAGATGATAAGGGCCAAGCGATTGGTCTGGCGTTTGTGAATTTACGCGATATCGCAACCCGTATTAAAATGCCTGACGGCACGTATCGTATCGTCCTTTGGGGATCGACGGCACATATCTTTGCGAAAGCCTTTTTACCTGATCTCAATATACTACCTGGTGGCGCGACCCGTTATCAATTCACTTTTGATGCCCAAAACAATTTCATCGCCACGCCCTATAATAGCATTCAAAACCCTGGTCACTATCAATTCATCACGCCACCAAATGCGAAAGATGTTGATGCTGCCACTTTAAGTCAGAACTACTATCGTTACGACTATACCGTTAACACGACGAATGCTAATAACACCCCCGTTGCGTTGCATAAATCAATTGAAATTCCGAACACCCCTCTTTTTCAACACCTCATCCCTTAAATCGTATTAAAAAAGGCCACAGCTTGATGATTAGCTGTGACCTTTTTTATATGTGGCTTATTCGGCCGACTTTTTAGCCCATTTTGGCTTCCCTTTATCTTTGGATGCCTTTAAGCGTTTTTTCTTCTTAGGTTTTTCAACAACTGGTACTATCTTCGCTTGAGTTGTCTGACGTTGTGCCACTGGTTTGGCCGCTTGATCCGATGTTTGGTGTCCTGCCTGATCAGCTGGCGCAGTTGTACGCGCAGCCTTGCCCGCAACGGTACTTTTTTGCGGTGTCGCCTGCTTAGCATCGGCAAATGTGTTAGCGGCTTTCACCAAAACAAAATCATCCCCTAATTCGCGTTTTAAATCACGAATATCATGATCATTGCCCAAGTTCAACACGCGTCCTGGCTTACCCATTCGGCCCGTACGTCCAGCACGATGAATATATGTTTTTTTCCGTTGTGGCAACTGTGCGTTCACAACTAATGGTAGATCTTCAATATCCAAGCCACGTGCAGCAACATCTGTCACCAAAAGCAGCGATACTTCGCCTTTCTTGAATAAGCGTAACGCATCTGCACGCTGCACTTGTCGCTTATCATTGCTACCGATACTCATCACACTGGCATGCGCGTGGCGTAAGGTCGCCTGCATATTAACCAAACCACTAATCGTATTAAAGAATACCAAAGCTTGTTGCTTATTACGGGCTAATTGAATCAACAGACTGGCCTTGGCCTTTTGGTCAACATATTGAAATTCATGCGTAATCGCTGCTGGCGCATCCGTGCCAACTGATACAGGTCGGACTTCTTGACCAAAAGTGTCTGCGACATATTTCAAATCAACCCCTGAGGTCGCTGAAAACAGCCCAAGTTGGACGTCTGTTGGTAATTGATCCGCTAATTCTTGCAAACTGTCACGTCGTTCATCTGACAACATGGCATCTGCTTCATCAAAAATAACGGTTTGCAAGCCATTAAGCTTTAGGGCACCACCATCAAGCATCGTCAATACGCGGCCTAATGTCCCCACTACAATATGTGGCTTATCTTTTTTAAGTTTATCTGCTTGACGGCGGCCATTGGCACCACCAATCAAACTGGTCACAGAAACATCTACCAAAGCGCCCCACTCCCGTGCAACAGCCGTTGTTTGCATGGCGAGTTCTTGACTCGGCGCTAAAATCAAAACTTGTGTCTGCTTAACTTTAGGGTCAATGCGACTGAGAATTGGCAGTAAAAAGGCTAACGTCTTCCCTGTCCCAGTGGGCGCTAGGCCGAAAATATTGTCGCCCTGCGTTAATTTCTCCCACACAGCAGCCTGAATAGGTGTTTGAGCTTTAAATTGTTGTTCAAATTGCGCTTGCAGCGCTGGTTTAATTGGCATAAATTACATTTCTTTCTGGTCAGCTGGGAAAATAATACCAGCCGACGAACGTAAGTCAAACAGCGTTTGATTGACTTGTTTAGCAAGTTGGAACCACTGCGTATACTGCAAATGGTGGCCAACGGGGTCATTCATGATAGCCGCAAAGTCTTGGGCTTCACGTACCATCGGATTAGCATCGGGTGTTTCCCCAATGTCGGCGCTGTGCCCTTCCCCATCATGGAAAGTCACAGTATCGAGTTCAGCAATATTATCCGTCGAAATGGTTTCTTTCAAGCCATATACTTCACTCGACAGGTAAGAATTGGCATTTTTTCCAAAAATTGCGGTGACATTAAAGTCATCATAAAAGAGGTTGGCAACGCCACGTGCATCAGCACCATTAGCCAAGAGGATTGGCAAATATTGCACAGCACGTGGTGCCCCGAATAAAGCAATCGCTGCATAGATTGGATAAACACCCAAATCATACAAAGCGCCTGCGCTAAATTCACGGGTGAGGACATTTGGTTCCTCACCAGCCAAATAGGCATCAAAGCGTGATGAGTACTTTTGATAAACCAATGTTGCCCCTTGTAACTGTGTTAAATCACCCATGGCCTGTTGGATAATCTTAAAGTTCGGTTGGTGCACATGGCGGGCTGCTTCAAAATAGCGTACATCTGGGTGGTTGGCCAGTAACGCCTCAATCGCGGCAAATTCTGTTGGATTGCTCGTTGATGGCTTTTCAACAATCACATGCACACCAGATTGAATGGCCACTTTCGCCTGTTCAAAATGCAGGGCATTTGGTGACGCAATATAGACCACGTCAAGGTCTGTGTAGAGGTCACTCAAAGTTGTGACAACATCGACATTTTCCAACCCCAGTTCGGCTACAAATGCTTCTCCACCGGCCTGGCGTCTTGAATAAACTTTCGTTAACTCATAATCACCAGTTTGAAGTGCCGCTTCAATAAACATTTTGGTAATCCAATTCGTCCCAATCGTTCCTAATTTTATCATTTTATCGCCTCGAATTGCTTTCTTGTCCCGTTAAACACGCTAGTTGGCATCTTAATGGCCTTTAAGCCCGTGCCAATCGTGTGATCTTCACTGTATTGAATAAATTGGTTTTCGGCTGCCCGATCCCGCGTATTATCTTCAATTAGCCAATAATTCGCCTGATGGATCGTACCAGATAACTTCTTTTTCACGGCTGGCGTGGTATAGATTACAACTGACTTATCATAATGCGCTGCCAGTAACCGAATCACGCTGGCTAACCGTGACTTACTTGCTTGCGTGGCCACTTGATCGTTGGTCACATACACGGCAATTGGTAGTTCCCCAACATGACTCGCAACATGGCTAATAAAATATTGCGCTTGATCGGCCGCATCAATACTATTATCAAAAACTTGAATGGCACCCACTTTTAATTTCGCCGCCTCGGCACGACTATAACTTGATTGATAGCCATCATCAAAAAATGATGTCCCTGTCGTCGCACGCAAATAGGCAAAGTCAATGCCATTAGTGGCTAAATTACCATAATCAACATAACCTGACGTTTGGTTAATCGCCACGCCTTGCACAGCAAAACCTTCCGGTGTTGCCTCAGTTTGAGTCGCCACTGGTTTAGCCAACAGCCACACCGCAACCGTCGCTGAAATACCAACGATAACAATCAGCCACGTTATCGTCATCAACCAGTTATTTGTTTTTATTTTTTGTTTCATTGCCGCATCATTCGTCATAATATCCATTATACAAAATTTATGCCTGTTGCGCCTGCCAATTACATTAAGCTTATATCACAAAGTCGCTATCGCGTGGCTTTATCTTGTCGTGCACCCTTTTTCATGAGATAATAATTATATTGTGAAATTTTATGGAGGAACGTGTTAGAATACCTGTCATCTAACACACTAAAACGATGTCATTAGAAACCAAACTCAACAAATATGCCGAATTGATTGTCAAGCGTGGGGTTAATGTTCAGCCTGGCCAAACAATTATTTTATATGCGTCTGTTGAATCAGCTGACTTTGCACGTAAAATTGTTGCTGCCGCTTATGAAGCCGGCGCCCGCGAAGTGGTGATGGAATGGTCAGATCAAGCCATTACCAAGTCATTTTTGAGCCATGCGCCAGTCGATCGACTTGAAAACGTCCCTGAATATGAAGTCCTTAAGGCCAACACCTTGATGGACAAGTACGCGTCACGGATTTCACTTGTCTCACAAGATCCGGACGGTTTGGCTGGTGTTGATGCTGACCGCTTGCAAACCTATACAAAAGCAACGCAAAAAGCTCTGCATCGTGTCCGCGATGCTACGATGAAAGATGATATTTCTTGGCTCGTTGTTGCAGCTGCTGGTCAAGCCTGGGCAGAAAAAGTCTTCCCTGACCTCAAAGGTCAAGCAGCCGTCGAACGTCTTTGGGAAGAAATCTTAAAGGACGTTCGTGTTGATGACGACTCAGACGCCATCGCTAACTGGACAGACCATATTGAAACATTAAAAGCTAAAGCCGACTGGCTAAATGCCCAAAACTTTAAAGCACTACGCTATAAGAATGCCGTATCTGACTTTACAATTGGCCTTGCCGAAGGTCACATTTGGGAAGCAGCCTTGTCACAAGACAAGGCCGGTAACGTATTCATCCCGAACATGCCAACAGAAGAAGTGTTTACCGCCCCCGATAACCGTCACATTGATGGGCACGTTGCAGCCACAATGCCACTATCTTATCAAGGTAATGTCATCGAAAACATTGCCCTTGACTTTGAAAATGGTCGCATTGTGAAGGCCACTGCCACTAAGGGGCAAGACGTTTTGGAAAAGTTATTGGCTACTGACGATGGTGCCAAGTCACTTGGTGAAGTGTCATTGGTACCTGATCCATCCCCTATTGCCCAAGGTGGTGTCTTGTTCTACAATACCTTGTTCGATGAAAATGCATCAGACCATTTGGCCATCGGTGCGGCCTATAATTCAAATATTACCGGTGGTAAGACTGAAGCACCTGAAGTTCTCGCTCAGCGTGGTTGGAACATCTCAGATGTGCACGTCGATTTCATGATTGGTTCTGCCGATATGAACATCGATGGTATCACGCAAGACGGCCAAACTGTGCCAGTCTTCCGAAACGGTGATTGGGCTTAATATCATGTCACCGCAATAAAAAACCGCAAAAATATTTTGCGGTTTTTTTGTGTCATTACGCATGTTTATGGTCAACGGTTGCCTTAATGGCATGTGCTACAACAGCATCAAATTGTTGTTGCGCCAAATCATCTAACCCAGCACGTGTTGAACCACCTGGTGACGCAACAGCATCTTGCATCGCTTGCGCTGATTGCCCAGAAACTGCTAATAGCTGTGCTGAGCCAGCCACCGTTTGGGTGGCAATAGTTGTTGCTAATTCAGCTGACAAACCATTTTCAACCCCTGCTTTAGCCAAGGCATCAATGAAGTTGAAAACGTAAGCCGGACCCGAACCAGCTACAGCTGAAAAGGCCGCAAATTCTGCTTCAGGCACGGCAACAGCTTGTCCAAGTTGGTCAGAAAACGCCTGAAAAGCGGTATCGTTAGCCGCTGTCAATGACGCTTTGGCATAGGCCGTGATCCCTTGATTAATCGCCACGTTAATGTTCGGTAACGTCCGTACCACTTGCGTTGTCCCCGTCGCTGCGACCAGTTGGTCAACGGTTATCCCAGCTAATACAGAAACGACTAATTTATCGCCAAAGTCCAACGTGTTGACAACTGCTGCTAACTGATTCGGCAAGAAGGCTAAAACAACCACGTCACTTGCTTGAATCAGTTGCTGGGCTGACAAAGCTTGTACACCCCATTCTTGGGCTAATTTTGCAGCTGTATGTGGTGATGATACGGCAATGTCTGCCGGCGCCACTTGGCGTGCTAATAGCCCTTTTATCATCGCTTGTGCCATGTTGCCCGTGCCAATAAATCCGTACTTTGCCATATACTTTCTCCTATTGAAAAACGACAAGCCAAGTGGCCCATCGTCACTATTTGTCTTGAACTTCTGCTAACTTACTATCAATCATCTCTAAGACTTTAGCGCGTGCATCAGCGTCTGATACAAAGTCAAAACGGTCGCCATCAATTTGCACCTTTGGTGAACGATCATAGGCATCAAACCAATCATCATAACGTTTATTCAACTCTTTGTAATAGTCATAAAGATCTGGATTATCATCAATTTGTTCAAATGAACGGCCACGCTTTTTAATCCGTGCCAACATGGTATCAAAGCTCACGCGCACATGAATGAGCAAATCTGGATTTTTAACGTCTTCAACACCCGCAATTTCCGCCATCATATTATCAACCAAAGACTTATAGATATCGACTTCAGTTTGTGTTGCGCGGTCAAGATCAGCTGTTAATTGGAATAATAACGCATCTTCATAGATCGAACGATCCAAAATGTTTCTCACCCCAGTAGCGCGTGCTTCTTTGATTTGTGCCAAACGCTTATTTAGAAAATAAATCTGTAATAGGAAGCCGTACTTCTTTGGATTTTCATAAAATAATGGCAAAATCGGATTATCATCAACACTTTCATAAAATGCCTTTGACCCCAAGTGGTCAGCCAACATTTCTGTTAAACTTGTTTTGCCGGCGCCGATAGTGCCTGATAATACAATCATGCCAATTCTCCTAATTTCTTTCAGTTACGTACTAGTCTAGTATATCAAAAATCATACAGTTGAGTCAGCAAAATTATGGCCATCACGCTGGCAAGTCAGTCCCTGAAACATTGTCTAACCCGTGGTAGATCAGCACTTAAGCCCGTATTCATTTTACTTTTTTTATAGCCAACCCGACAATCACAATAAAAAAAGACGATACATTTCTGTATCGCCTTTTAGTTAGTGGACAGTCAGGGGCTCGAACCCTGGACCCACGGATTAAGAGTCCGTTGCTCTACCAACTGAGCTAACTGTCCATATATCACTTTCACAACAAAGAATAGTATAGCATGTATTTTGATGTTGTGCAACACTTTTTCTAAAAATAATGGCACACTATTAAAAAAAACAACGCAAGTCATCACTTGCGCTGTTTTACAGCCATTACTTTATTTATCGTTGTAACCAGTTGGATGGCTTTGGTGCCAGTTCCAAGCTGTCTTGATAATGTCTTGCACATTATCATACTTTGGCGCCCAACCCAGCACATCACGTGCCTTATCTGAGTTGGCAATCAAAATGTCAGGATCGCCAGCACGACGTGGCCCAATTTTAGCTGGAATATCAACGCCAGTCGCTTCACGCGCTGCTTCCACCATTTCCTTAACTGAGAAACCAGTTGCTGATCCCAAGTTAAATTGGTTCGATTCATTACCATCAGCCAAATATTGCAAAGCCCGCATGTGAGCATCTGCCAAGTCTAATACGTGAACATAGTCGCGAACGTTGAAACCGTCTGGTGTGTTGTAGTCATCGCCAAACATTTCAATGTATTCCCGTTGACCCAAACCTGCTTGCAAAATGATTGGCACAAGGTGGGTTTCAGGTTGGTGATCTTCACCAATTGTGCCATCTTCCGCAGCCCCAGCCACGTTGAAGTAACGCAACGCCACCCACTTCACACCATCCGCTTGATCTGACCAAGCCATGATCTTTTCCATCATTAACTTTGATTCACCATAAGGGTTGATGGGGTTTTGTGGATCTGTTTCCTTAATCGGAATGTTCACTGGATTACCATAAGTGGCTGCTGTTGATGAAAAGACGATTTGCTTTACATCATGATCCTTCATCACTTCCAGCAACGTCACCATGCCACTCGTATTGTTATCAAAATACTTCAATGGATTAGCAACTGATTCCGGCACAATTGAAAAAGCGGCAAAATGCACGACTTGTTCAATGTCTTCTTGATCAAAGACAGCTGATAGAGCGGCCTTATCACGGATATCGACTTGATAAAACTTAGCGTCTGGATGGACGGCATCACGATGCCCAGTAAACAAGGCATCGACAACAACGACGTCACGACCTGCTTCAACAAGTGTTTTTACCATGTGTGACCCGATATAGCCGGCGCCACCTAATACTAATACTGACATAATCGCCTCTTTATTCTAAATTGATACTTTCAGTTTACACCACTTTTAAGCATCACGCCACTTGAATTCCGCCTCGGCACTGACGACATCACCCATCATAATGCGATGTTTACTCTCGTGATCTTGGTGTACGACTTGTGATTGGATCGTGTGTCCCAGCCGAATTTCATTTTCAAACCGGAGATTAATTGTAGTCACCTCATGGGTATTTAAAAATTCAGGTGCCATGACATCTTGCATCCACTCAAAATACTTCGAGTTATTCACATGCTGATTGGCATCAATATCTAAATAGCGAACGTGATAATCTTTGGCTTCGTAAACGTCATCTGATGCAAAGTGCGCCGGATTAGGAATACGCGGAATCTGTTTCACATATTCAGCTTGATAGGCATTAATAATATCTTCCGGTATGCGTGCCATGCGCCGGTTTTCAATGTCAATCATGGCCCAAATCGAATCGACACGAATCACTTCTTCTCCTGCGGCATCAAAAAAAGCAAACGGCCGCCGCACAAAAAAAGGATTATATTTTGCCGCAAAAGTTTGGACTGTTACCGACTCATTAATTTTAGGGCGTCGCTTAACCGTGACCTCATATTGTAAAATAACCCAACCGAGACCACGCGCTAAGTGCACGTCTTGCCCAACCCCTAAGGCATCCCCTTGCATTTTTGAGGCCAAAACGGCCCAATTTAAAATCATCGGCAAGGATAATTTCCCTGTCATATCCGCTTCATAATATTCAACGTGTCGTTGCATCGCAAATGGTTGCATGTTCCCCCCTCATTCTGTACCACTGTATGACTATTAGTCGTTAATCAATGCCATGATAATCGGCATAGACCGCTTGTCGATCAAGCTGCCGCGCTTTGGCCACTTGTTTAATGGCCGCATTAGGCTTTAAGCCTTTAGCGACCAACTTAGCCACGGCTTCTTGGACTGTCAATTCAGCCTCATCATTGTCAGTTGCCGCTATTTCTTCACCAGTAAAGCCGGCAATCATCACAACAAATTCACCGCGAATTTCGTGTGTTTTCGCCCAAGCCACTAATTCGGCCACTGTACCGCGCAAAAATTCTTCATACTTTTTCGTCAGTTCACGCGCCAAAACCACTTGTCGGTCATCACCCATCACCTTTTGAATATTTTCTAAGGTTTGTTTCAAGCGATGCGGTGCCTCATAAAAAATTGTTGTATCACGCAATGTGGCAAGTCGTTCTAACTCGGTCAACTGGTCGCTATTTTTCCGCTGTAAGAAACCATAGAAATAAAATGGTTGCGGCACTAACCCACTGGCAATCAACGCCGTTACACCGGCTGTTGCGCCAGGAATTGGCACCACAGCAATCCCTTGACTAATCGCTGCGGCCACTAATTCTTTTCCTGGATCAGAAATCGACGGCATCCCCGCATCACTCACTTGCGCAATGTTTTTGCCTTGTTGTAAATCCGCAATGATGCCTGGTATTTTAGCTTGCCAATTATGTTCATGAAAACTCGTTTGCTTTGTGGTAATGTCAAAATGATTAAGGAGCTGTTGCGTGTGCCGCGTATCTTCAGCTGCAATTAAATCAACATCGGCCAAAACGGCAATGGCGCGCGGGGTCATGTCTTGCAAGTTGCCAATCGGGGTTGGCACAAGATAGAGTGTTCCGGTTTCGCGCTGTTCAAAACTCTTTTGTTGTTGCATATTATTCTCCTAATGCCATGGCTATTTCCAAGACCATTTTCTCAAATCGTGTTTGCAGTGACACGTTCGTTTGGCTTAATCGGTCATCAGCAAAAATAACGTCGCTCGCGCGCACTAACTGTTGTGGACTATAATGCTGTCGCAATGTTTTGTATAAACCAACTAGTGTGGGAAAATGAAGTTGCGCGTCGGGTATTTGCCCGTAAACAACCGTGTCACGTGATAATTCATGTAACCAGGTCAAAAAAAGACGTTGCTGTGGTGCTTCTTTCAACGCATCGACGAGTTGCAATTGCACATACACAAAAGCTTCCACCCGTCGTTGCATCATCAGTTCAAACCATTTAAACAAGACTGGTTGCATTGTTTTACGCCACTGCTCGGCTTCATCATCTGGCTGTGCCAAGGCAATTTCGGGGCGTAATTGGACAATTTGCGCCCGTGATCGAATGGTGGGCAGCACCTCATTGAGGTTTTCGGCCAACATGATCATGAGTTGCGGCCCAGCCGGCTCCTCAATAAACTTAAGCAGCGCATTGCCAGACTCGGCTTGTAACGTTTCGATGGCGTCAAACACAAAAACCTTACGTTGGCTTTCTTGCGCAACCGTGACAAATTCTGGTTTTAATGCCCGAATTTGGTCGACCTTCCACGTCCGCTTAGTCCCTGTCCCACTTTTGGGTAGGCTGGGTTGGGTAATTTTAACATCTGGATGATCATCCGCCATGATCCGGATGGCTTGTCGCTCATCCGCACCAGCCATAAGCCAAGCCAAATAACGCGAAAAAGCCAGCTTTTCTGGCTGGCTTGGGCCGACAAAGAGATACAGATGACTGAGCTGGTTTGTCGCAATTAATTGTTTAAAATGGGCGATCTGTTGCGGATACACCTTTTCTGCGATTGTAATAAATTCCGGTGTCATTAGAACTGATGGAATGATTCAATATTTTGCGTATAAACAGTTGCGCCACCGACTTCAACTTCAATCGGATAAATGCCAATTTGCTCACCACCGGCATCTAAATTCACTGGCGGCACCATAAACTGCTTTCGTGTTTGTGATACTTCTTGAATAATGTCCAACGTTTCTTGCACGCGTGTGTCTTCAATGGCAATCAAGAAAGTGGTGTTGCCTGAACGTAGAAAACCACCCGTCGTCGTCAAACGTGTCGCCCGAATATTGGCTTTGACGAAAGCGTTACTGAGCTTGGTCGCATCCTTATCTTGAACAATAGCTGTCACTAATTTCATAATGATGACTCCTTTCGCGATGCTATGATGTCAAATAGCAATGTGCGTGTCTCTGCAATGACCTGTTCTAGCGGTTGTGTCGCATCAATTAATTTAATTCTATCAGAAAAATCACGTTGCAGGGCTAAATAAGTCTCTCGCACTGCTTGATGAAAGGCTAATGATTCCTTATCCAAACGGTCAATCTTATCTTGACGATTGGCCATCACGCGCGCCAAGCCAACTTCGGCCGGCACATCAAAATAAATCGTTAAATCAGGCATTAACCCATCAATGGCAAACTGATTAATTTGCCAAATCTGATCGACACCTAGGCCACGACCACCGCCTTGATAGGCCAACGAACTATCCACGTAACGATCAGAAATCACCACTTTACCCGCTTCAAGTGCTGGCAAAACGACGGATACCAAGTGTTGCCGGCGCGCTGCCGTATATAATAAGGCTTCTGTGCGGTCATCCATGCCATTATCTTCTGCCGGCTGCAGAATCGCACGAATGGCTTCAGAAATCGGATTGCCCCCAGGTTCTCGTGTCGTCACAAGTGCCTCACCAAGTTGCGGTTGTAATTCAGCCACCAGTGCCTGTAAGACGCTTGTCTTACCCGCACCTTCCGGTCCTTCAAAAGTAATAAATAGCGGTTTCGTCATGTGTCTTGTTGTCCTTTTTGTTTATCGCGGCAATACCCTGACCGGCATTAAATGCGATCAGTTTTCAGGACATGGGTTTGCATATGCCCAACTGTCTTGCGACGGCGTGCTTCACGATAGAGGTAGTTAAATTTGGCTTTTGTTAGCGCTGTTTGTGCTTGAATTAACCGCACATTGACTTGGCCATCTAACAATGCTTCTTCCGAATTTTGGGCCGTATCCCAGTCAATTTTAGCTTTATCAATTTGAAAAACGAGGGCCTGGTCATAAGTTTGTCGCAGATTTACTTTCTTTTTACGAAATATCATAATTCTGTTCGTCCTTGTACTGCTTTAATCAACGTCAACTGGTCCGCATAATCAATATCTGACCCCACTGCCAAACCGTGCGCCAAACGGGTTACTTTAATCCCCGCAGGCTTTAGCAACCGTGCGAGATACATCGCCGTTGCTTCGCCTTCAGCGTTGACATTTGTGCCGACAATCACTTCATTAATTTCTTGATGTTCTGATAATCGCCGAATTAAACTCGGTAAGTTAATGTCTTCTGGACCTGTCCCTGAACTCGGCGAAATCACGCCATTGAGCACGTGATACAAGCCGTGATAATCACGCGTATTTTCCATCGCCATCACATCACGCGCCTGCTCAACCACAAAAACAGTCGTTTGGTCACGCGATGGATCCTGACAAATCACGCACGGATTGATTGTCTTTTCCGTAATGTTGCCACACACCTCACAGAAGGTCAAATCATTTTTGGCAGAAGCAAGTGCTTTAGAGAAATCAATGACATCGTCTTCTGCCATACCTAAGGTATAAAAAGCCAGACGTGTGGCCGTTTTTTGCCCAATACCCGGTAATTTTGTATAGCTTGCTATTAATTTTGCAATCGGTTCTGGATATTCCATAATGGTACAAGGCTATCACAGCCAATCCTTTCTCTATTAATCAATCACTTGCACAATATCGTCACCAAACAATTTCTTAGCTTCAGCGACGATCGCTGGTTCCACAAGCCCCGTTTGTTCTGGTGTTGGCGTATTTGGCGCCTGGGTCGTGGTTGTTTGGCTCACTCTCGGTATATCCGCCAAATTCAAAGGATGCGTCGTCCCAGCCTTTAATTGCGCCACATAATCTGAGCGTTCTTGTTGCCAGCTATCTTGGGTAATCAACACCATTTCTGTTGGCAATTGTTGTGCAGCTAGCGCTGTCCGTAATTGCGTTTGCAAAGCGGCATCTTGCAAAGCTTGTGCCAATAAAGGTGGAAAATCAAACGCCAAAACAAGCCCTTCCTCACTTGCAGCTACTGGGGCGGCAATCGTCAGTAAGGCCTGTTCCGCAACACCAAATTGACTAATCAAGTCTGCCCAAGCAGCCTTCACGCGACTAAGCGTCTCCCGCTTCGCTTGTTGTAGGACGGCAAAGACCGCATTTTGCCCCGTACGCGCCCATAATTGGTTAGCAACGGTTGATTCCTCAGTTGGCGCAGCAATTACCACTGGTTGTGCAACTGGTGGTGTTGCCGATGTTGGCGGCACTGGTGTGATCGATGTTGGTTCAACCTCAACTGGTACCAATGGTGTTGGCGTTGGTTGTGCTGCAATCACTTGTGGTGCAGATTTGTCAGGTTGTGCAGGTGTCGCTGTTTCACTTGGCTGGACTGGTACTGATGCTTGCTGTGCAGCCGTCATCGCTAGTTTAACCGTGAGCAATTCTAAATACACATCACTTTGCATCGTTTGCATGAGCTGTTGCTGAATGTCATCTAGAATCACCATCATCTGTTGAATACGTTCAGCCGATAATTGTTGCGCCAGTGCCGTAAGATCAGTCACAGCAATCGCTGTTTTAATCAAATCAGGCGCGACATTTGTCATCATCACATCACGCAATAAGCCTAACACATCAACCACAAAACGTTGGGCATCTTTGCCGGCAAGTAAAATATCATGTAAAATTTGGAGCCCTCTTGGCGTATCCCCTTGGCTGACAGCGACCATATATCCCAATAGTTGGGCTGTTGTTGTTGAGCCAGTGACCTGTAAGGCGTTATCGACCGTCACCCGATCTGTGCCATACGCCATCACCTGATCTAAAATCGACAACGCATCCCGCATACCACCTTCAGCAACGTTAGCAATAATTCGTAACGCATCGTCATCATAAGCGACATCACGTTGCGTTAAAATATCGGCTAACCGTGCCTGAATGGCATCTGTCGCAATTCGTTTGAATTCAAAACGCTGTGTCCGCGACAAAATCGTTACGGGCACTTTTTGCGGTTCGGTTGTCGCCAAAATGAACTTCACATTTGCCGGTGGTTCTTCAAGCGTCTTCAGGAGGGCATTAAAGGCACTGTTTGACAACATATGCACTTCATCAATGATGTAGACTTTGTATTTCGCTTCAATTGGTGCATAATCCACGTTCGCCAAAATATCACGCATATCTTCAACGCGACTATTAGACGCCGCATCAAATTCCACAATATCGGGAATTTGGGCATCATCTGTTTGCGGATCAATCCCATTGACTTCACGAGCAAATATTTTAGCCGCAGATGTCTTCCCTGTCCCACGTGGCCCAGAAAAAAGATAGGCATGGCCTGTCTGCTCTGTTTCAATCGCATTCTTAAGTGTTTGTGTGATAACTTCTTGACCAATCATGTCATCAAACGTCCGTGGTCGGTAAACCCGATATAATGCTTGATATGCCACTGTTACCACCTCCTGAGGAACTTTTTTTTGCAAATTACAACGCTAACTTACAAAAAAAGACCGCTATGCGGTCAATATGTACACAAGCACAACATCGAACAACCTTAGGGCTGCTACATTCCTGTCCTGACCCGGTTCGAGAGTCGACGCTTGCCTGCTTTATTATTATATCTAATTTTTTTGCTTTAAGCAAACACTTCAGCCACTTTCTTCGTCACTTTTGCTTGCCACTTAAAGTAAGTTAAGTAAGCCTTGGGTACCAAATATTCGTTGACCGCTGCGAAATCATCTACGATTGAAACAATCCAGCTTTCGCGGTACTTTGGTAGCGCAATGGTGGCACCAAACATGTGCTTAACAATGATATCAGCTTCTTTATCACTAATAGACGTTAGCTTTTTGGCATTTTGAAGCGCAATACGTGGGTGGACATAGGCATGTGAACCCGCTTCAAACTTCGTCACACGCCAATCGTAGTAAAAAAGATCATGTAACAATCCGGCACGTGCCGTCGCTGTTGCATCAGCGCCAATTTTTTTGGCGATCATATAAGATTGATAAGAAACTGAGATAGAGTGCCGTAACCGGTTAGAAAAATGGTGTTGCGTATATTGTGCGAGTTGCTGTACTTCTTCGTGTTGTAATAAATCGTCAACAATTGCTAAATACTCTTGGTCGAGACGCCAAGCATTAGGATTTTGCATGTAAATTTTGCCTCTTTTAGTAAGTCTGATGCTATTATACTACGAAATCATTAATATAGCCGTTACAATGTTTGCGACTTTTTATTGCGTTTCCGTTGCGCTCTAATTTTGCCGAAAAAATCTTGTAACAGCGCCCCACCCTCATCACCGCGGACCTGCGGATGGACAACGACACGATGATTCAAGCGTTCATCTTCCAACAACTGATACAACGATCGGGTCGCACCGCCTTTGGCATCATCGGCACCATAATAAACCACTGGGACGCGGGCATTAATAATCGCCCCAGCACACATAATACAAGGTTCAAGCGTGACAAATAACGCCGTGTCTTCTAAACGCCAAGATTGTAACGCATCGTTAGCCGCTTCAATCGCGAGTAACTCGGCATGCGCTGTGGCGAGCTGGTGCGCTTCACGATGGTTATGCGCTCGTGCCACAATTTGATTATCTTTCACAATCACCGCGCCAATTGGCACTTCGCCTTCAGTAGCGGCTAGTTTGGCCTCGTTTAGCGCAACCTGCATAAAATAATCAATCTGCGCATCACTAAATGTGGGTATCTGGCTCATAAGTGCTCTCCAAAATATAGTAGCCTTTGTTTTTCGCAATAATTTTTGCATTACCAAAGGCTGCCAGCATATTTTTTTGTGCTGAAGGCGCCCCTTGCTTTTTCTGTAAAACAGCAATTAATTTACCACCCGGTACTAAGTGATGCACGGCATCTTGTAACATCGCCGTGACCACCTCTTTACCGGCACGAATCGGTGGATTCGTTAAAATCAAGGCATATTGATCTGTGACTTGTTGATAAATATCTGATTGGAAAACGGATACCAACTGGTCAACCCCATTTTGCTTGGCGTTTTGTTGCGCTAAAGCCAACGCCCGTTCATTAACATCAACCATGTCAACTGACCGTTGATATTTTTTCGCAATAGCAACCCCCACTGGGCCATAACCAGTGCCGAGATCTAGTACCTTCCCGTCAGTTAGAGTTGTTTTATCAAGGGCATCCAACATGGTGCGTGTGCCAAAATCAACGGTTGACTTAGAAAAAACGCCGCTATCAGTTGTAAAGTGTAAGGTATTCCCCAACAAGTCAAAATCAAAATTTTGGAAATGATGCTCAGAATTCGGGTTGGCAGTGAAATACATTTCACCGCCAATTTTTTCATTTGATGTGGTCATAACGACTCCTTAAGTTTATGTACAAAAAAAGAAGTACCGAAGCACCTCTTTTAATATTGCGAATCATATCCCACACCGATTGGTGTGATGATAACCAATCCGTTATTTCATCAAATGAAATTACTTCAAAGTTACTGATGCGCCAGATTCTTCCAAAGCTGCCTTCAATTCGTTAGCGGCTGCTTCGTCAAGACCTTCCTTAACGATTGAAGGTGCGTTGTCAACTAAGTCCTTAGCTTCCTTCAATCCAAGACCAGTTGCTTCACGAACTGCCTTGATAACCTTAACCTTAGCAGAACCTGCTGAAGTCAATTCTACGTCGAAGTCTGTCTTTGCTGCGGCTGCGCCGTCAGCTGCACCAGCTGCTGCTACAGGAGCTGCTGCTGAAACGTTAAATTCTTCTTCGATTGCTGAAACCAATTCAGCCAAATCCAAGATTGTTGCATCCTTCAATGATGCGATAATCGCGTCTTTATCAAAAGCCATGATTAAATCCTCCAAATTTTTGTTTTGATGTTGTCGTTAGTAAAACTTGTTGCTGATTATTCAGCAGATGGTGCTTCTTCGGCTGCAGCTTCCGCAACTGGTGCTTCTTCAGCAGCAGGTGCAGCAGCTTCGCCACCTTCTTCTTCCAACTTCTCTTGCACAGCCTTAACAGCATATGCAAATGAACGGATTGAGAATTGGAATTCGGCCATCAATTGACCAAGCAAACCTTCGCGTGATGGCAAAGATGCATACTTGTTGATGTCGTCCAAGTTAGCGATGTTGCCGTCAACAACACCACCCTTGATTTCCAACTTTTCGTTGGCGTCAGCAAACTTCTTCAAGATACGTGATGGCGCAATAGCGTCTTCACTTGAGAAGGCTACGGCTGAAGGACCGACAAAGATGTCGTTCAATTCAGCAAAACCAGCTTTTTCAGCAGCACGTGTCAAAATCTTGTTCTTGATCACTTCAAGAGACACGCCTTCTTCACGTAATTGTTGACGCAATTCTGTTGATTGCGCAACTGTCAATCCACGAGAATCGACCACAACTACTGAAGCAGCGTTCTTGAATTGTTCAGCAACTTCTTCAACCTTTTGTGCCTTAAGCGCAATAGCTTTTTCACTCATGATATGTGATTCTCCTTCCTTAATATTATTTTGCAAAAGAAATCCCGTGCACCAAAAGACGCACGGGAAAAGTTTTTTTAAAACTTCCTCGGCAGGATATTAAGGTACAAGTACCACCTGAGTCTTAGGCAAAATGATTTAATTCACTTAAATGATTATATCAAACCAAGTTGATATCGTCAAATTTTACAATGTGTTGATGTCCAATGTTACTGATGGGCCAAATGTTGAGGCAATTGATACGTGTTGTACGTATGTGCCCTTAACAGCAGCTGGACGAGCCTTCAAAACAGTTTCAGCAATTGTCTTGATGTTTTCAGCCAACTTACCATCTTCAAATGAAACACGACCAACAGGTACAGCAACGTTTCCGTCACGGTCTGTACGGTATGTCACTTGACCACCCTTGGCATCTGAAACAGCCTTAGTCACGTCCATTGTCACAGTACCAGTCTTAGGGTTTGGCATCAAGCCCTTAGGTCCCAATACACGGGCAACACGACCAACTTGAGCCATCATGTCAGGTGTCGCAATAGCTGTGTCAAAGTCTAACCAACCGCCTTGGATTTGTGCAACCAAGTCAGCAGCACCAACAACATCGGCACCAGCAGCTTCCGCTTCCTTAGCCTTGTCGCCTTGCGCAAAGACGATAACCTTCTTGTCCTTACCTGTACCGTTTGGCAACACAACAGCGCCACGCAATTGTTGGTCGGCTTGACGTGTGTCAACGTTCAAGTTGAAGACAACTTCAACTGATGCGTCGAAGTTAGCGTAATCAATTTCCTTAACCAATGCCACGGCATCGTTCAAGGCGTAGTTCTTTTCAGCGTCAACCTTTGCTAAAGCTGCGGCGTACTTCTTACCATGCTTTTGAGTCATTATTCTGCGTCCTCCTTGATTGCTGTACCTTCAACAGTCAAGTCAACACCATCAACAGTAACACCCATTGAACGTGCTGTACCTTCGATCATACGCATAGCAGCTGTCAAGTCGTTGGCGTTCAGGTCAGCCATCTTGTTTTCAGCAATTGCACGGATTTGATCCAAAGTAACGTTTCCGACCTTCTTAGTGTTAGGTTCCCCTGAACCCTTACCAACGATCTTACGCAATTGATCAGCAGCAGGTGGTGTCTTTGTCACGAATTCGAATGAACGATCATCGAAAACAGAGATTTCAACCGGAATGATTGAACCCGCTTGGTCTGCAGTACGCGCGTTAAATTCCTTTGTGAATTGCGCGATGTTAATGCCGGCTTGTCCCAAAGCTGGACCAACAGGTGGTGCTGGTGTTGCTTTAGCAGCGGCAATTTGTAGCTTAACTACTTGTGTAACTTTTTTAGCCACGATTTTTTCCTCCTCGTGTTGTGGTAGACGTAGCTTTAGTGCTACTCCCACGTATGCCGATGGCATACCAATACATTATATTAAAAAATAAAGCAAATTGCAATACTTTTATTTAGGCTTCGTCCAAGACCGTGTCGACATCGGCAAAGTCCAATTCTGTTGGTGTTTCACGACCAAAGACTTCCACCGTTGCTTCAAGCGTTTGCTTTTCCGCATCCACACTGACAACTGTACCTTCCATGCCCGCAAATGGGCCAGCAATAATTTTAACGATTTGACCAACTTCAACGTCAAGGTCAACCACTTCACGTGTGACCATCCCCATCCGCTTCATCAACAAATCAACTTCTTCAGGCAACAAAGAATTTGGCTTTGATCCGGCACCGTGCGAGCCCAAGAAACCAGTAACACCTGGCGTGTTACGGACAACGTACCAAGCTTCATCTGTCATGTTGTAATCTTGTGGTGTGGCCATTTCAACCAACACATACCCTGGGAAGTCATTTTCAACTGATGTCTTGGCTTCACCATCTTGAATCGTTGTGACTTCTTGTTCTGGCACCAAAATACGGAAAATTTGTTCTGTCATCCCCATTGTTTGTGTACGTGATTCCAAGTTAGCCTTCACTTTATGTTCATAACCTGAATACGTGTGCACAACGAACCATGACTTTTCAATGTCGTCTGTGTTTGGTGTTGGTACAACATTTTCTTCTGGTAATTCGTTATTTTCTGTCATTTTAATTGTCGGTACCCTTGCGGGTACACCGCCCTTTCTTTCATTCGATATAAAAAAGAACCTCTTTTAAGAAGTCCTTGCGTTAGTTACAGTATACTATATTTTCTGTTTTTGAGCTATTACTTCATGACGAAGTTAATACCTTGTTGTAAGAGCCAGTCCACACCGCCTAAGAAAATCGCGAAGATGATCGACACGGTAATCACCGTCACTGTTTCCTTTGATGCTTGCGCTTCGGACAACCATGTCACATTTTTCATTTCGTTTGCGACATTTTTAAAGTATCTCACCATGGTTGGTTGCCCCCTTTACTTTGTTTGTTGATGCAATGTGTGCTTGCCACAAAAAGCACAGAACTTATTCACTGCTAAACGTTCTGTCCGATCTTTTGACAATGCTACTGTGTAATTGCGTGAGCCACATACTGTGCACGCGAGTGATACTTTTTGACTAGCCATAATAGGTCTCCGTTAAATTTCATTTCTAGCATAACACTTACACGCGTAAAACTCAACGTTGCGCAACGCCGTATAAAATCAGATCAAGTAGATTTCGGACGCGTGTCGTTAAATCATGGGCATCAGTGAGCGCATGGAAGTCACTAAACAACGGTGCCAAACTTGTAATATAAAATGCACTCGCCATTTTGGCATCAACATGTTGCCTTAATTGCATCGCCTCTTGATCAAAAAAACGTGCAATCGGACCGACATAATGCCGGCCAAAAACCATGCCTAACGTTTGTTTACTATCTGGCGAAAGCACATCAAAACTACCGTGAATTAAAGTGAAAACATCACGCGGATGCCGATTTACAATCACCTTAGTCATGTCGACTAGCTGATCAACTGGCTGCGGATAGGGCCGTGCCAAGATGGCGAGCATCTCATCAGCAACTTGTTGTCCAACGACCTTGATCACCTCAACAAATAAGGTTTCTTTGTCACCAAAGTAGTGATATAACGCCGGTTGGGTAATATTTAACGCTTTGGCAATATCACGTGTTGTGGTTTGTTCAAACCCGTGCGCCAAAAATTGGTCTGTCGCAGCGGCTATAATGCGATCACGTGTCGCTGTATTTGTCTGTGATTTGGTTTCCATATTGTTAGTTTACACCATTTCAAATAAAATGCAGCATGACTTTCGTCATCCTGCACTGATTTTTTAGATTTTACGACTGGCTTAATTCGTTCTTGAAATTTTGCCGCTGCTTCATCCGATAGTATGAGACTAACAAAATCGTCAAGACAAGCCACCACAACGCTAAGATTAACAAATCTTGCTGGACTGCCCCGCCAAAAATAATCGCCGTCGTCACACGATACAAAGCTGCTAGCGGCCATACCATATCACTCATATGCACAACCGTTGGTATCGTCTGGGCTGGGCTGATGCTTAACACAAAGATTACCTGCAAAATCAACAAGACAATGCTTAGCCACCAGCCTGCCTGTCCAAGCCACTGCTTCAAATACCAAACCAGACTCATCATGACCCAGGCGGCTAACAACGTCGCCCCAGCCATTAGCCAAATATTACCAATCGTCACATGCCAAAACGGCGCACTACCGACCATCAAGCCAACAGCTAACAAGCTGAACACGCCCGCTAGTTGGAAATTTTCCCACCACTGTTCTAAGGCTAACGCCTCTTGACGTGTTGCTTTCACAGGTAGTAGTAACCCAAACAATACAGCCAGCACTGTCACGGCCACCACCAATAATTGTGGCAATAAGGTTTGTCCGGTTTGCTTAATGGGTTGTAAATCAACCGTCTGATAGCGTATCATCTGCGTCAATGGTGACGCATCGTGCTGATCCGCCTGTTCACCCAACATACTGTTAAGCTGACTGGCCACGTCAGCTTGGCCTTGCTGTAGCGCATTGGCACCAGCTTGAATCGTGCCTGATTGCTCACTTAACGCTTTAGCCTGTGATAAATTAGCACTGATTGTGCCAATGCCACCAACAATCGTAGTTTGCATCGTATAAGATAGATTATTAATCGCCACTGCCATGGCCTGAATTTTTGCTGTGTCACCAGCATTAACGGCATCATTTAGTTGTGCCGAATAATTTGCCAATTTTGCCACCGCATCATTGGCGTTATCCTTTAAATCACTGGCAGATTGCGCATCAATACGATTCCCAACAACTTGCAAATTCACTTGCAAATCATCTGCTTGCTGCGAGAGTTGTTGACTTTGTTGCGCAATTTTTTTCAACGCCGTGTTATTTGCCGGACCAACTAGCAACGCGTTATTCTGACGGGTCAACGCTGCTGATAATGCCTGTGTGAGGTACTGGGCAGCAAATGGGCTTTGCCCACTCGCTAGCCACTGTGAAATTGGCGCAACTTGACCAGTTTGTTTAAAGTCAGCCAATTGTTGTGTCAACGTTGCTGGCATCATCACGACACTATTGACCTTACCAGCGCGCAAAGCTGCTTTGGCTTGTGCTACGCTGCGATAATCAACCGCGGTCAACGCTGTATCTTGATGCAATAACTTGCTAAAATCAGCCCCAATATTGCGCTGTTGATCTTGATATTGACCACCACGATCTTGATTGACAACCGCAACACGTAGTTTAGTTGCCTGTTGGTTCTGATGTCCTAAAACACCCAGCATACCGGCTACCAAGATGACCGGTGTGATCGTGGCTACTAGCCACTTCACGAGCTGTCGCTTATTTTTAAATAGGGATTGCCAACTGAACATAAAAAAACCTCTTTTATCTATTATTACTAGCATAACGATAAAAAGGCTTTTTGGGGTTATCTTTATAAAGTTTTATGACTTTTACAACATTTTTGCGCGTTGGTCATACTGACGCAACTACACAATACACCATTATTCGCCTGCAGTCTCCAACAAACCATAGCGGCCATCCTTACGCTTGTAAATGACAGCATCTGTGTTGGTTTCTGCATCCTTGAAGATGAAGAAATTGTGCGCTAACAAATCCATTTGTAGGGCTGCTTCTTCAGGTGACATTGGCTTCAAATCCACATGCTTTGTTCGTACGACTTGGATTGCATCATCGTCCACTTCTGTTTCAGGAATTTCACCTTCTGCATCAATGCCCTTGAAGCCAGTTGCACGTGACTTACGATTAATCTTCGTCTTATACTTACGTACTTGACGTTCAAGCTTATCAGAAACTGCATCAATCGCTGCATACATGTCAGGGTCAATAGCTTCCGCGCGTAAAACAACGTACGGTAGTACAATGGTAACTTCGGCCTTATCAGACTTATCAGACTGGTAAGTTCTCAAATTGACATTAGCAGTCGCTTTTTCGCCGATGTAACGGTTCAACTTTGTCAGACGCTTCTCCACATACTCACGAAGGGCATCTGTTACCTCGATATTCTCGCCTCGTACATTAAAATCTAACATAATCAATTCCTCCATCTAAGTTACTACATTTATTATACCATAGCTGTAAGCGTTTTCTGTAAAAATGTTCATTTTCTCATCATTAACGCGCCAATGACAAACTTTTGACCTCTTTTGCGCCTAATTGGTATAACAATGCTGCTGCATGATATAACGTGTTGCCTGTTGTATAGACATCATCAACAAGTAACACGCGCTGATCACCCAAATCTTTGGTCACCGCAATGGAAAATGGCTGTTTTCGGTGTAAACGGGCCGCACGATCTCGCTGTGACTGATGTGCCTTTTGCTGTTGCGTCACTTGCAGTAATGCCTGATAAGGGACCCCTTCAAATAGTCCTAGCGTTTGATTAAATCCCCGTCGTAACATCGTATCATGACTAACCGGTACCGGCACAACCATATCCATAGCCATAGTATGCACTTTTTGAATTAACTCACGATTAAATACGGAACGCAGCAGATAATCCCCGTTAAATTTATACGCCTTCATATACTGTCGCATCGCCTCATTGTATTGATATAACGCACAATGCGCTAATAATTGCTGCCCTTGTTGTTGCCAACGGCGACAATCTTGACACAACGTATCATCAACTTGTTGTCGGCCGCAACCAGCACACGCTGCCGTAATACTTTGAAACCGTTGCCGACACGGCTCACAAATTACCGCGTTGTCCAATGTTATCACGCCGAGTGCTTGCAACAGATTCAGTTCGTCGTGTATTGGTTGTTGACATAGCAAACACATCATGTCACACCACCTAACTTTTGGCCACGTCGATTCATTTGCCTAATTTGATGCCGAGCAGCTAAAACGTGGTAATTAACGTGAGTCACATAGGCGATAACTAACCCACTCGGATAGTCAGGATGCCGGCCGACACGGCCTGCCATTTGAACCAAAGCATTTTCACTAAATACCGGCTCTTCCGCGCCCAAAATCAACACATCTAATGCCGGAAACGTCACTCCACGTTCCAAAATCGTGGTCGTCACAAGAAATTGCACGGTCCCATCTCGCATGCGTTGCACTCTTGCTTGGCGCTGCGCATCGTCTGCGGACACATAATCCCCTAATTGTTCGGGGAATCGCTGACTTAAGGCCGCATAAATTGGTTTAAGATCTGCAATATGTGGCACAAAAATCAATAAACGCCGTTTGGCCATTAAGCGTTGTTGAACCTGTTGATAAAAATGCATCGGCAGTTTGTGTCGCCAATTGTTCACCAGCCGCAGTCGTATCTCGGGTAATAAATGTTGATGAAAGCGTAATGGGAGATAGGAAACGGCCAGTTGTTGCCGCTTGACTCGTTGACGTAATTGCTTTGTCGGCGTTGCCGTCAGATAAATCACCGTACTTTGGTTTTTTTTGGCTTTGTTCACAGCAAAGTTAAGCATGGCATCCCCAGCGAAGGGAAAGCTGTCAACTTCATCAATAATTAGTACGTCAAAAGCCGCTGAAAAACGTAACATTTGATGCGTTGTCGCTAAAACCAACTGCGTATAGGCATAGGGTTGCGGTTGTTCGCCATACAAAACGACCAGCGGTGTCTGTTGAAAGGCTGCTTGTAAGCGTGGCGCCAGTTCCAAAATCACATCAATGCGCGGTGACACAATGGCAACGCGTTGTTTTGCTTGCAGCGCGCGATGAATGACTGGAAAGAGCATTTCGGTTTTACCCGCACCCGTCACCGCCCAAACTAAGTGTGCCCGTTTTTGAGTTAACGTTGCCAATAAGGCACGACTGACCTGTCGTTGTTGCGCCGTCAATTGTCCGGTCCACGTTAATGTCGTGTCACCGTTAAATCGGTTGGGTTCTGGTAGCGATACTAATACATCCAACGTACTCACACGTCCCAATGCTAAACACGCCCGACAATAAAATTGTTTGTTAGGGAGTGCCTCGCGTTGGCTTTGCCCACAGCGCTGACAGATCGTGTGATGAAAGGCTGGGACAACCTGACAAGTAGTTGGGATAGGATCAATCTTTGCTTGCACAATTTGTCGACCATAATATTTTTCCATACGCTATAATACGATATATGGACAAGTACATCACAATCGCCCCAGATCAGTTTGTCTGGGAACAAGACATTAAAAAATCACGTTTTATTTTAAATATTGCCCGCATCACGTCAGAAGAAGATGCCCGTGCGTTTATCGAGAAAATTAACAAACAGCACTATAAGGCTACCCACAATGTGTTTGCCTATTTATTAGGCGATAACGATCAAATTCAACGCTATTCCGACAACGGTGAGCCGAGTGGCACCGCAGGCGTGCCGATGCTTGAAGTGCTACAAAAAAACGGCATCCATGATGTCGTTGCTGTCGTCACCCGCTATTTTGGCGGCATTAAGTTAGGCGCTGGTGGGCTCATTCGTGCGTATGCCGGTACAACCGCCGACGGCATCAAGGCCGCTGGTCTAGTGGAACGGTTGACGCGGACCAAAGTGACGCTCACCGTCGACTACAAACAAGCCGACACATTACAATACTGGTTAACCACACATGATTATCAAATTATGACCACCACTTACGATACGGCGGTCCATCTGGTCGTGCCAGTTGCCGAAGTGGAACTGCCAGAATTCCAAGCGACATTGACTGATTTTCTGGCCGGTAACATTAAATTTCAAATTGGTGAAAAAACTTTCTTTGAAATTTCGACAAAATAGGCTATAATTGAATAGTTATGATCCGCTAGTGTAATGGATCGCACGCAAGATTCCGGTTCTTGAAATCCGGGTTCGACTCCCGGGTGGATCATCATAACGCTCGATATATAGGCGTTTACAGGCAATTTGTAGCACTGTTGTAACATCACAACCATTTAAAACGCAACTCAAGCAGTTGTGTTTTTTATTTAAAAAATAGAAAAAGTACCAATCTCTGATAGAGATTGGTACTTTTTTGATATAAGACAACTTACAAATCTTCTTTATCCACCGTCATGGCAGCTGGTTCTGGCGATACCACTTGATGGCCAGTTTTGTTCATAATTTGTTCAAACAAGAAGCCTTCACGTAGCCCACTTTGTGAAAAGATCACTTGTCGGCTCTCTGTAAAGAGCAAGATTTCAACTAACGGTAACAACCCACCAACGATGATATCCGCTCGCTCCTTGGCTAAGCCAGGGATCTTTTTACGCCCGTCTAACCCTTCACTCAAAATATTGTCATAGATTGCCGCGACTTCACCAATGCTCATATGATAACCGTGAATGGGCATGTCTTGGACTTTATTTTTTTTGCGACTAATTTTGGCCAACGTTCGGTTACTCCCACCAAGGGCAATCAAAGGCATATTCACCGATTCACGCAACCACGAAATATCACCAAACAATTGCCGTAGCGACAAAATCGCACGGAACAATGCCGCGGCAGATACCTTATCGCGTTCAAGGTAAGCTTCTGAAATATTCACCGCCCCCACTGGCAAACTCACTGCATGCACAGCCTGACGATTACGCACAAGCACCAATTCTGAGGAGGCACCACCAGTATCTAGAATTAAGGCATCATTGACTGAGAACGTGTTAATAATACCGACATAGTCAAAATGCGCTTCTTCCTCACCAGATAGAATACGTAATGGAAAGCCCATGGTTTGCTCAAACTGCTCTAAAAACGCGGCTTGATTACTAGCCTGACGCACCGCTGCCGTCGCAACCGCGTAAGTTTCAAGCTTAGTTTGGTCGTAGTCTTTTAAGGCTTTTTTGAATTTTTCTAACGCGGTAATGGTCCGCTTAATCGCCTCTTCTTGTAAGACTTTATCCGGTCCCATCCCCGCCGACAACCGCACCATTTCTTGAAAGCGCGCTAAGACTTCGTATGAGCCGTCACTATGGTAGCGACTCACCGTCATACGGACTGAGTTTGATCCTAAATCAATCACTGCAATTACTGTCATATGTCCCCTCGACCTTCTTCATTTAAAAACGGGTTATTCAACGGTTCAAAACGTCGCGTCACTTCAGTTGCAGCCACCCGATCTTGGCTATTTTTCTGCGCTGTCAACGACTCTGCAATAAACATTTCTTGTGCATTGTAGGTCATAACACCACGGCGATCTTTCTTCAAAAATGTGCCGTCCGGTTGTAACACCCGGGTTTTGACATTATCCTGCCACATCGTCTGGAAAATGTCACGTACTTGATCGCGTAAACGGTCATCTTTAAGTGGAAAAAGTAATTCCACTCGACGATCAAGGTTTCGCGTCATTAAATCGGCAGATGACAAATAAACTTTTGGTTGGCCACCATTTTCAAAACTATAAATCCGGCTATGTTCCAAAAAACGCCCAACAATTGAATGCACCTCAATCGTATCACTAACTTCTGGAATCCCCACTTTTAAAATCGTAATACCGCGAATAATAAGTTGGATGGGCACCCCTGCGCGACTCGCCTCATAAAGGTGGCGCACGATTCGTTCATCAGATAGTGAATTGAACTTCATTTTAATCCCAGCCGGAAGCCCCGCTTTGGCATTAGCAATTTCATTAGCGATTTGTTCATATAAAAATTCACGAATACCATCTGGTGACATGTGTAATTGATGGAAAAATCCTGGATCTGAATAACCTGTCAAAATGTTAAAAATCGAGGCGACATCTGCCCCAAGTTCGGCATCACTGGTTAACAGCCCCATATCCGTATAGAAATTTGCCGTGACATCATTATAATTACCCGTACCAAGATGGACATAGCGTCGAATAGTATCATCTTCTCGTCTGACGATTAAAGCGACTTTAGCGTGGGTCTTTAACCCCCGCAGGCCATAAACAACATGGACGCCTTGTCGCTCTAACTCACGCGCCCAATGAACGTTATTTTCTTCATCAAAACGCGCCTTAATTTCCACTAACACCGTGACTTGCTTACCACGTCGTGCGGCTTCACCCAACGCCTTAATAATGGGTGATCTCCCCGAAACACGATACAGTGTCATTTTAATCGCGAGTACTTGGTCGTCTTGTGCTGCCGTTTGAATCAAACGGACCACTGGTTTAAACGCATCATAAGGGTGATGTAGTAGAAAATCCTGTTGGCGAATGCTATCAAACAGTTTTTCTGGTGCTAATGCCGGATTGTCAAACCCCTTAAAAGTCGGAAAACGTAATGTCGGGGCATCGAGTAATTTTAACCAAGCCGTTAAAAAAGTCAAATCAACGGGGCCATTGACCAAATACGTCCGGGCATCATCGACTTGTAAGAGTTTAACCAGTTTATTCTTCAGCGTCTTACTGGTCTCATGCGATAAGATTACCCGCATGATCCGACCCCGTTCACGTTCCTGCAGCTTTGACTGTACTTCTTGCAAAATATTGGGGGTATCTTCGTCATCACTCACATCCAATTCCATATCCCGCAAGACATGAAAAACAGTTGATTCTTTAATCGTATAACCAGGGAAAAGTGAGGCCAAAAACAGCTGTACCACTACTTCTATCAGGACAAATTGATTCGTTTCCGGCAAAGCAATCACGCGCCCAGAAGTTTCCGGCACTTGGAGCACCGCCAAATACTTCTCAGATTTTTCATTGTCTTTTTGAAGACGTACCCCAATGTTCAACGTATCATTAGCTAGGAATGGAAATGGACGTGTTGAGTCGATTGCCATCGGCGTTAAAACGGGCAGCAGCTCTTGTTCAAAAAAACTTTTCAAAAATATTTTTTGTTCCGTGGATAAGTCTTCTGCCGATAGCAGTTCAAATCCTTGGCGTTTCAGTGCTGGTAATAATCGGCGATTTAACACTTGATACTGATCTTTAATTTGTTGCCCAACAACTTGTGCGACGTGATCTAACTGTGCCTTAGGTGTTTCACCAGTGGCGTCAACCCGATTATGCCCCAACATCACCTGCTGTTGTAAACTCGCCACACGAACCATGAACCATTCGTCCATGTTCTTTTGCGTAATCGCTAAAAAATTGGCACGTTCCAGCAAAGGATTTTGCGAATCCCGCGCCTCAGCCAAAACACGATCATTAAAAGCCAACCAGCTGATTTCACGATTGACATAAAATTTTGAGTGTTTAAAATCAACCATCAACTTCTCTTTCCTTTTCGTTTTAACACAATGGGTAAACCAAATACGGCCTCAAAAAAGCGCGCCTTCTGCGTAAAGACAAAAATTTCTAATTGCAGATCGGCTAATGTTTGGGCCGTAATCGTAATCTGGTTCTCCCCAATTGAGACCGTTAACTGGGTAATTTTCTGTAAACGACTATCATCTAACGCGTCGGCTAATCGTAATAGTGCGGCCAATTTTGCAATGCGTAGACGTTGCTGGGGTGAAAAGTCAGCAACCGTGCGTAAGGCGCTGTCCGGCGTTTCTGCACTATGATACCGCGCAATCGCTGCAATCATGCGTTGTTCTACCGTTGACAAGCCATAAAAGTCAACACCAGTTAAAATATCTTCAGAATACTGATAATGTTTTTGTGAATTAATAAAACTCCCCACATCATGTACCAAGGCCGCCACCACTAATAGTAAGCGGTCACGTGATGTGAGATGATGGATTTTTTTGAGACGATCAAATAATTGCGTCGCAAAAGTTAAAACAATTTCACGATGCACCGGTTCAACCAAATAACGATCCGCAATACCACGTGCCGCCGTCACGATATCCGCTTCTGCTTGTGCATCATTAACCGATAAACCATCTAAAACGGTAATATCACTAATCTGCAACGTTGACACCTGCAGTGCTGACATGACATGCAAAAGTAATAACATTTCTGTGAGAATAAATGGCACATCATTAAAATCAACCGCATATTTTTCAATAATCGCTTGATCATTTAAATTAGCCAAATCGTCCGCTAACGTCTGAATAACCGCTTTTGACACACGAACACAATGCGCATGTTCCGGCAAGAATATCTGTTGCGCGGCGCCAGCGCCCAGTAAAATTAATGACTCTGCTGGCTGATAAGGTGGTAACATATGCCAAAAATCAGCTAATTTACTATTAATTAATTCTCTGGCAAAAGCCGTTTCCTGTGCGACCCCGATAGCCATATCATGAATGATTTGCGCCAATCGAATCGGCCCAACTGCTGAATGTTGTGAAAACACAAACCGTGCATTGTTAAAATAACTCAGATCAAGTCGCGCAGAGCTCATGCCCAAAACAAAAAATTGACCGTCTGTCGCACTGACCTTTTGCTGCTGATAAGCTTGCCGTAGCGCTAATTGCCGGTAAAAACTTTCTTGATTACCATTCAACCACTGTATTTTAAGGCCAGTTGCTGTTTCAATTTGATCGGCAAAATAAACCGCATTTTTCATCTGTGACAATGTTTCACTACCATATAATGTCACTTCTTTGACGGCATAATCGCGTAATAATTGTTGAAATTTATGCACTTGCGCTAACGCACGTCGCATAATTTCTGTTGTGAAAATAGGTGAGTTAATATCACTTTCACCAAAATCACGCGTCACTTTTTCAATCTTTTCCCCAGTTTTCTGATTAACGATCTGCAAGGCAGCCGAACTAGAATTTAATAAGATAATCCCCTGAATTGTTGCCATGTCCACCTCAAATGCTATCAATGTGATATTATCAGTTTATCACATAATATTCTCTTTTAATTCACGAAAAATATCATAATTCTAATTAATTTAAAATTTTCAAATTACTGATGGTATTTGAATGTACAACTTTCCTCATGATCATTAATGACTCCCATCCCCTGTAAAAATGAGTAAATGGTCACCGGTCCTGCAAATTTAAATCCGCGCGCCTTCATATCCTTGGCAACGCTTTGTGATAACTCATTTTGCGCTGGAATCAGAGCGACATCAGTCACATGATGATCAATCACCTGATCATTCGTAAACTGCCACATGTAATTTGAAAAACTACCAAATGCTGCTTGTACACGTTTAATGGCATGTGCATTATTAACCGTGGCTGCAATCTTCAACCGATTTCGAATAATTGTTGCATCATCGCGTAGCATTGCTTCATCTTGCGCAGTCATTTGGCTGACTTGTGTCAGATCAAAATTTTTAAAGGCCTGTTTCAAACCCGCTCGCTTGTTTAAAGCAATCTCCCAGCTGAGCCCGGCTTGAAAAATTTCTAACGTTAGCAGTTCAAACAATAACCGATCGTCTTGTCTAATGGGATGTCCCCATTCAACATCATGGTAGGCAACCATCGTCTCTGATGGCCGATAATGTGCCACCCACTGACATCTCGTCACTTGTTTTTCAACCATGTCAGCACCTTTCTTACGGGATCTTGGGCTCTTTTTTCTGCTGGACGGGTTTCCCAGTAAATAACATGGGCTACTGTCGCAACCGCCACTACACTAACGCCTAGCGCCAATATCGTTTTATTTGTCATCGTAAATAGCTACCTCTTCTCTTTTTTTGGTAAAAAAAAATCACACCAAAAGGTATGATTTTAAATCAAGTCACTGATTACTTTGCTTGGATAGCATCGCGTGCAGCAACTGACAAGTTATAGAATGATTGAATACCCTTGTATTGTGCTGTTGAACCCAACAATTCTTCAATACGGATCAATTGGTTGTACTTAGCGATACGGTCAGTACGTGACAATGAACCAGTCTTGATTTGACCAGCGTTTGTTGCAACAACCAAGTCAGAAATTGTTGTGTCTTCTGTTTCACCTGAACGGTGTGACACAATAGCAGTGTAACCAGCTTCCTTAGCCATTTCGATAGCTTCGAAAGTTTCTGTCAAAGTACCAATTTGGTTAACCTTGATCAAGATTGAGTTAGCGGCACCCATGTTAATACCCTTTTGTAGGTATTGTGTGTTTGTAACGAAGAAGTCGTCACCAACCAATTGTACCTTCTTACCCAATTCAGCAGTGATTGTTGCCCAGTCTTCCCATTCGTTTTCATCGATAGGATCTTCGATTGAGATAATTGGGTAACGTTCTGTCAAATCTTCAAGGTACTTGATGAATTCAGGTGTTGTGAATTCTTCACCTGTTGACCAACGCAACTTGTATGTCTTAGTTTCAGCATCATACAATTCTGATGAGGCAACGTCGACAGCAATAGCGATATCTTGACCTGGCTTGTAACCAGCAGCTTCAATCGCACGGATCAAGTACTTCAAAGGTTCTTCGTTGTCAGCAAAGTCAGGAGCGAAGCCACCTTCATCACCAACTGATGTTGCCTTACCGTCAGCTTCCAACAACTTCTTCAAAGCGTGGAATGTTTCGGCACCATAACGGATAGCTTCCTTAACTGTTGGGGCACCAACAGGCATGATCATGAATTCTTGGAAGTCAACCTTGTTAGCTGAGTGTGCACCACCGTTAATAACGTTCATCATTGGTGTAGGCAAAACGTATGAGTTAACGCCACCCAAGTATGAGAACAAAGGCACACCTAATTCATCCGCAGCTGCACGGGCAACAGCGATTGACACAGCCAAAATAGCATTTGCGCCTAACTTACCCTTGTTTTCTGTACCGTCGAGTTCGATCATAGCTTGATCGATTGCACGTTGGTCAGTTACGTCGAACTTACCAACCAAAGCCTTAGCGATAGCATCGTTAACATTGGCAACGGCCTTTGTTGTTCCCTTGCCACCAAAGCGTGACTTGTCGCCATCACGCAATTCAACAGCTTCGTGTTCACCAGTTGAGGCACCTGAAGGTACCATACCGCGACCGAAACCACCTAATTCTGTGATAACTTCTGCTTCAAGTGTAGGGTTTCCACGTGAGTCAAGAACTTCACGTGCGATAATATCAGTGATTAAAGACATCTGTCTGTTTCTCCTTTGGTTTATGGTTTTCTACCATGTATATTATATCACAGGCCAGTGGCTGAAACATAATTTGTGTACAAAATTCATGATCATTAAGAAGATATAGCCTGTTGTATCGCCTTTTTCAAACGGTATTGCATCTGTTCAAAACGCCGTGTCGTGCCCGGTATTGCGCCACTTTCAGCCCCTAACAACTGCAAAACAGTTTGTCGAAATTCTGGCGTTTTCGCAACCAGCGTTGTGTTCAACATTTCGCGTAATACGACAAGCTGTTCTGGATTATACGTATCTGTGCCGCAATCAATAACAGTTTCTGCAACATCATTTGTATCTGAAATCATTTGTTTTTCGAATTCAGATTTTGCGGTGTAATATGACCGAATTAAATCCGTTGCATGATTGGATAAGGCCGTCATAAAGTAAGTTGAAAATTTTGCTCTTGGCTGAATCGTGTCAAACCGCTGTACACAACGTAGTAAAATTTCTAACCCATCTGCATACCAGTCGTCAGCCGTGATGCGGCTACTCACTTTGCGTCGATGAATGTCAAACATCGCACCCTTTAAATGTTTAATTAAAACATTATACGCAATATCATGGCCATTTTGTGCCGCACGAACGGCAGCAAGTAATCTATCTTTCCCCAACACTAATCCCCCACACTACAAGTGGCAGTAGTTAGTATTCAGGTCATCAATCGATTAACGCTGCAACAACTACTCGCACACCATTACAGTGGGTTACGTGAGCTAAATCCTTGATAAATCAACAAACTTGCGGCAACACTGGCATTTAGACTTTGGACATGACCAACCATTGGAATGGTGAGCATGCCATCAACCTTTTTCTTCAACAAAGGTGAAATCCCCTTGCCTTCATTACCAATCACCAACGCCGTTGCACCTTTGGCATCCCAACGACGATAATCTTCCCCAGCCATATCGGTCCCAAAAATCCAAACACCACGGTCTTTGAGTTCATTAACCGTATTCACCAAATTCGTCACACGCGCAACCGGTACATATTCAATCGCACCGGTTGAAATTTTCGCTACTGTCGCCGTAAGCTGAACTGCCCGTCGCTTTGGAATGATAATTCCATGCACACCGGCCGCATCCGCCGTACGTAAAATCGACCCCAAATTGTGGGGATCTTCAATACCATCCAAGATTAAGAAAAATGGCGCTTCTTGGCGTTCTTCTGCCCGGGCAAACAAGTCATCGATTGTCGCATAGGTAAAGGCTGCGACACTCAAAACGACACCTTGATGATTGCCACCATCAGTCAATTCATCCAGCTTTGATTTTGGCGCTTGTTGAATGACTAAGCCTCTTTTTTTAGCTAGTTGGGTCACTTCATTGCGAATTTTATCTTGCAAGCCAGTCTGTAGCCATACTTTATTGATTTCTTGCGTCCCTTTTAGCGCGGCAACACTGGCATAATGGCCATAGACAAATTCGGCTTGGTTAGGCGTTTCTTGTTCACGTTTCATTTTACTGTTCTCCCTGATTCAACTTGTTCAAAAATCCATGTCATAAGTGATTGAATACGGTCATGTTGCTGTGATAGATATAAGAAACCAAAAAGGGCTTCTACCCCAGTTGAGACACGGTAGCTCACAACATCCGTATTTTTCGCTTTCGTATGCGATTTTGCATTCCGACCACGTTTGAAATAACTCAGTTCGGTATCGGTTAGCAGATTGTCTGTTATCATCAAGTCAAACAAAGCGGCATGCGCCTTGGCTGAAACATAGTGTTTACTGCGCTTTTGTAAGTCATTCACCTTGGTCAAACCAAGTGATAACAAATGTTGGCGCACTTCAAGTTCATAGATTGCATCGCCGATATAAGCCAACGATAACCCGTTCATTTGTTCATATTGTAAATTAGTCATACTCTTATTATACGCGAGATAACGTTTGTGCGTACGAGTTTCCTGACTAAAGTAAGAACTTCTTTAGTGTAATCGGCTTCGGGGATCACGCCTATATTTTTGGCCTAATTGGTACTTTTTGTGGCCTAATTGGTATGACAGGCGTTGATGGCACAAAAAAACGCTCACATGATTGTGAACGTTTTTTTGCTGAATTAGGCGTCGAATGACTTTGCGACGTCATCCAACTTTGGAATATCAGCAGATGCATCAGCTTCAGCGTCAGGTTGTGCAACCACATCCCCAACCACCTTGCTCTTAATCTTACGATATTCAGCCATACCTGTTCCGGCAGGAATAATCTTACCAATGATAACGTTTTCTTTCAAACCAACCAATGGATCGTTCTTTCCGCGGATTGCGGCATCAGTCAAGACACGTGTTGTTTCTTGGAATGATGCGGCAGACAAGAATGAGTTTGTTTCCAAGGCAGCCTTAGTAATACCAAGCAACACTGGACGTGCCGTTGCGGGTACCTGGCCAGCAAACAATGCTGGTTCGTTGGCGCGTTGGAAATCAGCAATATCCATCAACATACCTGGCAAAAGATTCGTTTCACCTGGATCCATGACACGTACTTTACGCAACATTTGACGAATCATGACTTCGATATGCTTATCTGACACTTCGATACCTTGCAAACGGTAAACCTTTTGGATTTCCGTCAACATGTATGATTCAGTCGTCAACGTATCTGTAACAGCCAACAATTCCTTTGGATCGATTGGGCCTTCGTTAATGGCATCACCACGCTTAATGGCATCACCTTCAGCAAAGCGCATGCGCGCAGCCAATGGCAATGTGTATGTCCGCGTGTCTGTTTCGCCTTCAATTGTCACAGCCTTTGTACGTTCGGCTGGATTTTCTTCGATTGAAACAACTGTACCAGTCACTTCAGAAATTTCTGCACGTCCCTTAGGAATACGTGCTTCAACAATTTCTTGCACACGAGGCAAACCTTGTGTGATATCGTTTCCACCGGCAACACCACCCGTGTGGAAGTTACGCATCGTCAATTGGGTACCTGGTTCACCGATTGATTGGGCAGCCACTGTTCCAACAGCTTCACCGACTTCAACTTCTTCACCAGTTGCCAAGTTACGACCATAATCCAACACAGAAACACCGTGTTCAGTCGTTGATGTGAAGACAGAACGGATTGTCACTTCTTCAATACCAGCAGCCACAATACGCTTAGCGATGTCTTCATCAATCATTTCGTTACGAGAAACAATCTTTTCACCAGTTTCTGGATCAAAGACTGACTTCATGGCATAGCGACCCAAGATACGGTCGTACAATGGTTCAACAACAGATGTGCCATCCATGATAGCGCGAACAGCCACACCACGATCAGAATTGTTGTTCCATTCACGCACGATAACGTCTTGCGCCACATCGACAAGTCGACGTGTCAAGTAACCAGAGTTGGCCGTCTTCAAGGCCGTATCTGACATTCCCTTACGAGCACCGTGGGTTGAAATAAACATTTCCATCACAGTCAAACCTTCACGGAAGTTCGCTGTAACTGGCAATTCAATAATCTTACCACCAGGACCCGCCATCAAACCACGCATACCGGCCAACTGCACGAAGTTAGAAATGTTACCACGCGCACCTGAGTCCTGCATCATGAAGATAGGGTTCGTTGGTTCGAAGGAAGCAATCAACTTTTCTTGGATAACATCCTTAGCCTTAGTCCAGATTTCGATGACACGTTGGTAACGTTCGTCATCTGTAATCAAACCACGACGGAACTGCTTTGTCACAGTTGCGACTTGCTTATGGGCGTCTTCCAAGATTGCTGGCTTATCTGGCAATTCAGTCACATCAGTCATTGATACAGTCAAACCTGATTCTGTTGACTTTTCATAACCAAGATCCTTCATGCGATCCAACAACAATGATGTTTCCGTCACCTTATAACGCTTGTAGACTTCAGCAATGATGTCTGACAAGAAGCCCTTCTTGAAGGAACCGACAACTGGTGTTTCCGCCAAGTAGTCATGAATGTTTTCACCAGCTTCAATAAAGAAGCGATCATCAACACCCTTGAAGTTTTCTTCAGATGGTTCGTTAATATAAGGGAAATCAACTGGCAAAATTTCGTTGAACAACAACTTACCAACAGAAGTTACCATAATCTTTGAACGTTGTTCATCTGTAAATGGCTTTTCTGCTGGGAATGATGATGTTTGGGTACCCACACGTGTATGATAGTGGACAACCTTACTTGCAAAGGCCATTTTTGCTTCCTCAACAGAAGAGAAAATCATACCTTCACCTTCACGACCAGCTTCTTCAGTCGTCAAGTAGTAGTTTCCAATCACCATATCCTGAGATGGGGCAACGATTGGCTTTCCATCCTTTGGTGCCAAAATGTGGCCTGCGGCAAGCATCAACAAACGCGCTTCAGCTTGTGCTTCATCAGACAATGGCACGTGAATGGCCATCTGATCACCATCGAAATCGGCGTTATAGGCTTCAGTAACCAATGGATGCAAACGCATGGCCTTACCAGAAACCAACACAGGTTCAAAGGCTTGGATTCCCAAACGGTGCAACGTAGGGGCGCGGTTCAAAAGAACTGGGTGTTCCTTGATCACGTCTTCTAATACGTCCATCACATCTTCATCAGCCTTGTCAATCTTACGCTTAGCAGACTTGACGTTACCGGCCAACTTACGTGTTGTCAATTCCTTCATGATGAATGGGCGGAATAATTCGATTGCCATTGGACGTGGCAAGCCCATTTGATTCATCTTCAAGAATGGTCCAACATCGATAACCGAACGACCTGAATAGTCGACACGCTTACCCAACAAGTTTTGACGGAAGCGACCTTGCTTACCCTTCAACATGTGAGACAAAGACTTCAATGGTCGGTTACCAGGACCAGCCACTGGACGTCCGCGACGACCGTTATCAATCAAGGCGTCGACGGCTTCTTGCAACATACGCTTTTCGTTTTGCACGATGATGCCTGGGGCATTCAAGTCAAGCAAACGCTTCAAACGGTTGTTACGGTTAATCACACGACGATACAAATCGTTCAAATCAGATGTGGCAAAACGGCCACCTTCCAATTGCACCATTGGTCGCAAGTCTGGTGGAATAACTGGAATAACATCCATTACCATCCATTCAGGCTTGTTTTCTGATTGCAAGAAGGCTTCAATAATGTCCAAACGACGTACGGCACGTACACGCTTTTGACCAGTTGCTTCTTGTAATTCACGCTTTAATTGATCTGCTTCGGCAGCCAAATCAACGCTTGCCAACAAATCTTTAATTGCTTCAGCACCCATGCCAGCCTTAAAGCTAGCACCATATTCGCGCTTCAATTCACGGTATTCACGTTCAGTCAACAGTTGCTTCTTTTCAACTGGTGCATCACCAGGTTCAATGACAACATATGACGCAAAGTAAATAATTTCTTCAAGTGAACGTGGTGACATGTCAAGGACAAGTCCCATACGTGATGGAATACCTTTGAAGTACCAAATGTGTGTAACAGGTGCAGCTAATTCGATGTGCCCCATGCGTTCACGACGAACTTTTGATGATGTTACTTCAACACCACAACGGTCACAAACAATTCCCTTATATCGGATTCGCTTGTACTTACCGCAGGCGCATTCATAATCCTTTGTAGGTCCGAAGATGCGTTCATCGAACAAGCCGTCTTTTTCTGGCTTAAGTGTTCGATAGTTGATCGTTTCCGGCTTCTTCACTTCACCATAAGACCATGAACGGATCTTATCAGGAGAAGCCAAACCGATTTGCATGCTCTCGAACTTGTTAACATCGATTGCCATCTATTTGCTGTTACCTTTCGTTATTTATTAAGTTAACGTTTGCATCCAGTTCTGACACGTTTGCTATAAGCTAAGTTCAATAATGCATTCAACCTACCTTATAACAAACGTGCCACAAACTGTGTCGCACGTTAATTGTATATGATTAAGCTTCGTCAGTTGTGTCTGTCATTTCTTGGGCTTCTACCTTAGAGAATGCAGCCGCAACTTCTTCATCTTCTTTGTTTAAGAGATCAGGATTTGAGCGTACTAACTTTTCAAGCGCATCTACTGGCAAGATTGAATCATCTTCATCCATTTGACGGAGTTCAACTTCATCACCTGCGCCATCCAAGACTTGCATATCCAAGCCAAGGGCTTGCAATTCCTTCACCAATACTCGGAATGATTCTGGCACGCCTGGACGTGGGATTGGTTCACCCTTAATGATTGACTCATAGACCTTCACACGACCTGCAACGTCATCTGACTTGTAAGTCAAAATTTCTTGCAAGGTGTAAGCGGCACCATAAGCTTCAAGGGCCCAAACTTCCATTTCACCGAAACGCTGACCACCGAATTGGGCTTTACCACCCAAAGGCTGTTGCGTTACTAATGAGTATGGTCCGATTGAACGGGCGTGAATCTTATCGTCAACCATGTGGGCAAGCTTCATATAATGCATGACACCAACACCAACACGCTTATCGAAAGCTTCACCAGTACGACCATCATAAACAACTGACTTACCATCACGTGGCAAACCAGCTTCACGCAAAGCCGCTTCGATTTCATCATCGCTAGCACCGTCAAAGACTGGTGAGGCAACGTGAATACCAAGTTCCTTAGCTGCATAACCAAGATGCAATTCAAGTACTTGTCCAATGTTCATACGTGAAGGCACACCCATGGGTGACAACAAGATGTCAATTGGGGTACCATCTGGCATGTATGGCATGTCTTCTTCAGGGACAACAACGGAAACCGTTCCCTTGTTACCGTGACGACCGGCCATCTTATCACCGACTTGGATCTTACGCTTTTGTGCGATGTACACACGTACCATCATGTTCACACCTGGAGCAAGTTCATCCCCATTTTCTGGTGTGTAAATGCGGACGTTTTGTACAACACCGCCACCACCGTGTGGCACACGCAATGATGTATCACGTACTTCACGCGCTTTTTCACCAAAGATGGCGTGGAGCAAACGTTCTTCGGCTGATAATTCAGTCACACCCTTAGGCGTTACCTTACCAACCAAGATATCACCGTCATGCACTTCGGCACCAACACGGATAATCCCGTTCGCATCCAAATCCTTCAACTGATCTTCACCAGTATTTGGAATTTCACGTGTGATTTCTTCAGGTCCGAGCTTTGTATCACGGGCTTCTGAATCATATTCTTCGATGTGAATTGATGTATAAACATCTTCACGGACCAAACGTTCGTTCAAGACGATGGCATCTTCGAAGTTATAACCTTGCCAAGTCATAAAGGCGATCAATGGGTTTTGTCCCAAAGCTAATTCACCCTTTTCCATTGAAGGACCATCAGCCAAAACTTCATCAGCTTCGACATGTTCACCTTCATGGACAATTGGCTTTTGGTTATAGTTCTTACCACCGTTAGAACGGCGGAACTTCATCAATTCGTAAGTATCTAATTGACCGTCTTCACGACGAACACGAATTTCACGACCATCGACATATTCAACGACACCAGCGGCGCGAGAAATCATGGCAACACCTGAATCGTGCGCAGCCTTATATTCGATACCTGTACCAACAAGTGGTGCATGCGGATCAAGCAAAGGCACCGCTTGACGTTGCATGTTGGCACCCATCAAGGCACGGTTGGAATCATCGTTTTCCAAGAAAGGAATCGCAGCTGTTCCAACAGAAACAACTTGCTTAGGCGAAACGTCCATGTAGTCAATGCGATCAATTGGTGTTTCGATGTTTTCTTCACCAAAACGGGCCATCACTGTATCGTGAACAAAGCTACCATCTTCATTTAATGGTGAGTTCGCTTGCGCCACAATGTAGTTATCTTCTTCATCGGCAGTCAAGTAATCGATCTTGTCGGTTACCTTGTGCGTTGTCCAGTCAACACGACGGTATGGTGTTTCAATGAAGCCATACTTGTTAATGCGACCATACGTTGCCAAAGAGTTGATCAAACCGATGTTAGGACCTTCGGGCGTTTCGATTGGGTCAATACGGCCATAGTGCGTGTAGTGCACATCTCGCACTTCAACGCCGGCACGGTCACGTGTCAAACCACCAGGTCCAAGGGCTGACAAACGACGCTTGTGGTTCATTTCACCCAATGGGTTTGTCTGATCCATGAACTGTGACAATTGTGATGAACCAAAGAATTCCTTCACGGCTGCCACAACTGGTCGAATGTTAATCAATTGTTGTGGTGTGACTGTGTTAGCGTCTTGGATTGACATCCGTTCGCGAACCACACGTTCCATACGTGTCAAACCAATACGGAATTGGTTTTGCAACAATTCACCAACAGAACGAATACGACGGTTACCCAAGTGATCGATATCGTCGACATTACCAACACCTTCTTGCAAGTTCAAGAAGTAGTTCATGCCTGCCAAAATATCAGCAGGACGGACTGTGCGATCATCTTCCCCGATGTGACCATTGCCAATCAAAAGCAATGTCTTTTCAGGGTTTTCAGGTGATTCGATCTTAATCTTTTGAAGCGTTACTGGTTCGTTTAGAACAGCATCGCCAGATGGTGTATACGTTGTTGTCTTAAAGTCTGGGCGATCCAAATATGGGCTAAGCTTTGACATCACTGTCTTATCAACTAATGTTCCCTTTTCGGCGATAATTTCACCTGAATCAGGATCAGCCAATGTTTCAGCCAATGTTTGGTTCAACAAACGTGTCTTCAATGACAACTTCTTGTTGATCTTGTAACGTCCAACTGATGCCAAATCGTAACGCTTTGGATCAAAGAAACGCGCAACCAACAAGGCACGTGATGAATCAGCTGTCTTTGGTTCACCCGGACGTAGTCGTTCGTAAATGTCCTTCAGCGCTTCTTCAACACGTGAATCTGACATATCTTTGTGCACGTCTTTTTCCAAAGTCATGTTCAAAGCGTCATATTGGTCTGAGAAGATGTCGATAATATCAGAATCTGAACCGAAACCAAGGGCACGGACCAATTCTGTCATCAACAACTTACGTGTCCGGTCAATACGTACGTTAGCGATACCCTTGGCATCTGTTTCGTATTCCAACCAAGCACCACGGTTTGGAATAACCGTTGTGCCATAGCGTGGGCGACCGTTCTTGTCATTTTCTTGGTTGTAATAGATACCAGGAGAACGCACAAGTTGTGAAACGATAACACGTTCAGCACCATTGATGATGAACGTCCCTTGTTCTGTCATCAATGGGAAATCACCAAAGAACACGTCTTGTGACTTGATTTCACCAGTTTCATGGTTCGTCAAACGCAAAGTAACGTGTAATGGTGCTGAGTAGTTGGCGTCGTGTTCACGCGCCTCATCAATGTTGTACTTTGGTTCCATCAACTTGTAATCAACGTATTCCAATGACAAGTTACCTTGGAAATCATCGATTGGCATGATGTCGCCAAACATTTCTTTAATACCTTCATCCAAGAACCATTGATATGACGCCGTTTGAATTTCAATCAAATTCGGCACATCAAGCACTTCTTTGATGCTAGCATATGAACGACGAGTACGGTGCTTACCGTACTTTACTAAATGTCCTGCCACATTTATCACCTCGTTTGTTTTTAGCTGCGTTTTGTTTGTTACAATTCAGTTACAAGATGGTGATTACCACCGAACTTGACCCCGAATAGGCACAAAAAAAGCAATCGCCGCTGTTTCCGCAGACAACGTTTGCTTCAATATAAAGGTATTGCGGACAATATTTCGCAAAAAGCCATATTTATTCACAGTATTACTAAGAATAATTATACGCCTTTTGCAATCATTTGCAAGCCCTTTGCGGGAGACACACTGTGGTGCACACCCTTTTAATTAAACATGTTCAACATCAAATTCTGGGACATCTGGATCACGCGCAATATCGACTAATTGTAAGAAATTATCTGGGTCAAGTGCCGCTGTCCCAACCAGCACGCCATCAATATCTTTTTGTCGCATAATTTCGCGCGCATTATGCGGTGTCACTGAACCACCATATAAAATACGGACTTGTTCAGCAATCACCGGTGAATACAACTTGGCTAGTGTTTGTCGAATGAGGTGTGCCGCTTTTTGCGCTTGGTCCGCACTAGCTGCTTCACCTGAGCCAATGGCCCATGTTGGTTCATAGGCAATTGTCACATTCCGAATTTGATCAACCGAGACGCCGGCAAGCGCAGCTGCCACTTGCGCCACCGATGGTTCAGCATCCATAAACTGCGCGTACGTACTCATATCTTCGTCAACGTCAATAATTGGTCGCAAGCCATTACGCAAAGCTGCTGTGACTTTCAGGTTCACCGTCGAATCTGTTTCATTAAAGAACTTCCGACGTTCAAAATGGCCAATCAAGACATAAGTTGCCCCAATATCTTTTAACGCTTTCGGTGACGTTTCGCCAGTATAGGCCCCACTATCTTCCCAGTGCACATTTTCTGCGACAACGTGAACCGGCGTTTCTTTAGTTGCCCGCACCATATCTGCTAAAAACAAATCTTGTGCGGCAATGCCTGTTTCAACGACGCGTTGATCGGGTACCTTACCGCTAACTTGCGCCAAAAAATCCGTCACATCGGCCTGCAACTTATTAATTTTCCAGTTTGCAACCACAAACGGTACACGCTTTGCCTTGTGCATTTTCGCCATCATCATTTATCATCTCCTCGTAACATGACAAACATGAAGATTGCTTCAATTAGTAGCAACATTGCTGTATATTGTGCTTCTTCATTAACTAGACGTAATAAAATGTAACTCACAACCAGCACGCCTAAACCCATCCCCGTTTTAACAAGAGACCGTTGATGCTTACTCCGTGCTAACAACTCTGATAAGTGTTGGTTTTCTGACTGCAATTCCGACACATCCAGTTTCAATGCTTCAATCTGATCCAGCATTTTATCATTTTCTTGCTGCATTAAATCAAAATCCGACTGTGATAAGCCATCTTCAGTTTTTGGTTCGCGCTTTGTTCGTTTAAAAAGTAACATTATTATTATTCTCCATTACTACTATTTTACCACAAGAAAAATCAGCATTGCGTACCGGAGACAACAAAAAAGCTATTTTATCAGTCACCTGATAAAATAGCTTGGATGCAGCCGGCGGGAGTCGAACCCGCACGCCCTAAACGGGCACAGGATCCTTAATCCTGCGCGTCTGCCAATTCCGCCACGGCTGCGATGTTGTTTGTATTGACAACTCTATTAGTTTAGCGCACTCAACATGAGATGTCAATATTTTTTATCAAAAATCCACCAAAATGATCATTTAATAAAAAGCTATTTAGCCCCTACCTGCCCTATATTTTTCGTGCTAAAACACCCAGAAACTGCTAGCTTTGAGATGACATCATTTTATTAACGCGTAAATTCTTTTATATTTTTATCTTGCTTATTTCTCCCAGTGTGGTACACTGGTCTTGTAATAAAAGTTATTGATTTTGATTTGTTTTTCTCGGAAGGCGCTCAAGTACCAATTATTTAAGTTACAAAATATAACATTGGTGAGCACACCAAGGAGAAACATATCATGGAAAAAGGCACAGTAAAGTGGTTTAACGGCGAAAAGGGTTACGGTTTCGTAACTCGCGAAAATGGTGAAGATGTCTTTGCACACTTCTCAGCTATCCAAGGCGACGGCTTCAAGACTCTTGAAGAAGGCCAAGCTGTTGAATTTGAAGTTGAAACTTCAGACCGCGGTTTGCAAGCTGCAAACATCGTTAAGTTGTAATCTTAAGCAACTAACACAAAAAACTCGCTTCGGCGAGTTTTTTTGTGTCCAAATTTCGTGGTATAATGAATATGTTAGATTAAACACAAATTAAGGAGTTTAGCACACATGGCTAAGTTAGTATTGATCCGTCACGGTCAAAGTGAATGGAACGCATTGAACTTGTTCAACGGTTGGGTTGACACAAAGTTGTCAGACAAGGGTATCGCCCAAGCAAAAGAAGCTGGTGAATTATTGGCTGCCGAAGGCATCCAATTCGACCAAGCCTACACATCTGTTTTGACACGTGCCATCACAACATTGCACTATGCTTTGGAAGAAGCTGGTCAATTGTACATCCCTGAAGTAAAGTCATGGCGTTTGAACGAACGTCATTACGGTGCTTTGCAAGGACAAAACAAGGCCGAAGCTGCTGAAAAGTGGGGTGCTGAACAAGTCCACATCTGGCGTCGTTCATACGACGTTTTGCCACCATTGTTGGACAGCTACGATGAAGAAGTAACTGTGCAAGGCAAGACATACCCTGCCTTTGACCGTCGTTATGCTGATGTGCCTGAAGGTGAATTGCCATTGGGCGAAAACTTGAAGATCACATTGGAACGCGTTTTGCCATTCTGGGAATCAGACATTGCCCCACAATTGAAGGCTGGCAAGAACGTTGTCATCGCTGCCCACGGTAACTCATTGCGTGCCTTGGTTAAGCACTTGGAAAACATTTCAGATGAAGACATCTTGAATGTTGAAATCGCTAACGGTCAACCATTGGTTTATGACCTTGCTGATGATTTGTCAGTTGTTTCTAAGAAGACTTTGACAAAGTAATTCTCTAGCCTAGTTATCTGATGATGACTAGGCTTTTTTATGCCTTTTTTGCCAAAGAAAAACCGGCATACATCACGTATGCCGGTTTTTTAAGATTGCCCCTGCTGGATTCGAACCAGCGCATGGCGGTACCAAAAACCGCTGCCTTACCGCTTGGCCAAGGGGCAATAGTTAATTTATTCAGCCGTTAACTATTAATCGGCTATGGGAGCGGTAGGATTCGAACCTACGAACCCGAAGGAACGGAGTTACAGTCCGTCGCGTTTAGCCAGACTTCGCTACACTCCCATGTCTCAAACAACTATATTATAATAACAAATATTTAAAACCTTGACAACCCCTTTTCGCAAATTTTTTTATTTTTTTTGCTGATAATGATCCGACTGCCGATAACTGGATTTCAAATAAATTATCTTGTTTATATGGCAGGCATTCATTATACTAGAATAAGGTAAAAAACTGCATTTGGAGTTGTAACTCATGATTGTATCCGCCACCAATAAACAGCGCCGACAAGCTCTGATTTGCTTTCTGATTGCTTGTCTACTCGGCCTACTCACTAAATTTAATATCCTGGTGCCTGTCGCATTCGACCAACTGTTGCATAGTTTATTCAACACTGTGCAAACTAACTTTGGTGACACCGTCATGGCCATTGCGACCTTTTTGGGTAACCCTGTCGTCGACGTTATTTACGCCTTCATTTTGGCAGGCATACTCATCATTGCGCAATTGCGTGTCCCAGCGATTTGGACTGTTGCCAGCGTCTTGCTCGGCGATTTATTTTTGAGCATCATCCGCTTCATTGTCAATCGGCCACGACCAGTTGGTCATTTATTATCAGACACGGCATCATCATTTCCCAGTTCGCACGTCTTCGGGCTGTTCGTCGTCATTTTCATTATTGGCATCTTGGTGACGCCAAACATCAACAGCTACCGTGCGCAAATCATCATTACTTGGTTGACCCAACTTATCGGGGCTCTAACCATTATGAGTCGTTTGTACTTCAACGCTAATTTTTTCAGTGATACAGTTGCGGCAATTCTATTCGCCTATGCTTGGGTGATCCTTTCGGCCACGCTTTATCCAAAGTTTGCCACTTTCCTACAACGACGCGTCCCATTATTTGAAAACGAAGAAATTTAAAAAGCGTGATTGCGATTTGCAATCACGCTTTTTATTATTGTCCGATTGTGTAATCGTCTTCTTCCATCGCCTCAACAGCACCCAAGAGATACCCGTTCCCAACACCTGAGAAAAAGTCATGGTTAGCCGTTGATGTTGACAAGCCATTCATAACCACCGGATTCACATCCTCGGCACCATCAGGGAACATAGGTTCCTGACCAAGATTCATCAACGCTTTATTCGCATTATAACGGAGGAAGGTCATGACTTGATCATACCAGCCCAAGTCATCGTACAATTCATGTGTATACTTCTCTTCATTTTCATAAAGATCATAGAGCAAATCATACATCCAAGCTTGCAATTCTGCTTGTTCATCTTCAGACAATTGGTTAAAGCCAATTTGGAACTTATAGCCAATGTACGTCCCGTGAACTGATTCATCACGAATAATCAACTTAATGATTTCAGCCACGTTCAGCATCTTGTTGTGTCCCAAGAAATACAGCGGTGTATAAAAACCAGAATAGAACAAGAACGTTTCCAAAAAGACAGATGCAATTTTCTTTTGCAACGATGTGCCTGTTTGGTAAATATCGTTAATACGGTTGGCCTTATATTGCAAGAATTCGTTATTATCGGCCCAATCAAAAATAGCTTCAATTTCTGACTTTTCGTTTAACGTCTCAAAAATTGATGAGTAAGACTTCGCATGAATAGACTCCATAAATTGGATGTTATTCAAGACAGCTTCTTCTTTTTGATTAAGCGAATCAAACTTCAGTTGCGCCAGCCCATCTTGTGATTGTAGCGTATCCAACGTCGTGAGCCCGCCAAAGACAAGGTTCATCGCTTTTTGTTCTTGTGGTGACATGTCGCCACGCCAATGCCGCAAATCATTTGAAATTGGGATACGTGTGTCGAGCCAAAATTGTTGGGTTAGTTTTTCCCAAGTTGCCTTATCTAACTCATCTTCAATGCTGTTCCAGTTAATTGCTGTATATGAATTGTCTTTTAAATGTTGTACCACAGTTATTCTCCAAATATTGGTTTGATTAAGTGATAAGCTTTGTCTGCATCGAATGTGCTACCGCGTAATTCGTAGGCGTATAACATTGGTACGTTAAACCGTTCAGCGTAACGTATCGCTGTCAAATTGAATTGGACGTTAAAATTACGGTTGCCCGAGCCGATGACACCTTTGAGATAATGTTGATTTCGACCAAAGGCGATATAATCGCCCAAGGCATTCGTAAAAATCTCGGTGACTTCTGGCCCAGTACCGGTACCACCTGTTAAATAGGTTGGTACAATAGCCACAAATGGCTCTGTCTCGTTAGCATAATCCGTTTCATCCCCAATACAACGCGCTACGACTGTATCGCCATACGCCGCTGCCACTTCGCTTAACTTTGAGACAAATGATACTGTGTTACCTTCTGTTGACGCATATAAAATATTAATTTTGACCATGACCCTCTTATCCCTTGTACCGTGATGTGCTTAAATCGAGCAACTTTCACACTCGTTCACACCAGATTCTTGGTTATCATCCGTAAATGTGCGGACATAATACAATGACTTAATCCCTTTATTAAAGGCATAGTGACGCAAAATCGTCAAATCACGTGTTGTCATTTTTTCTGTCCGACCCTTTTTCCATTCATACAACACCGTTGACAACGTTGAACGCATGAATAACGTTAAGGCCATGCCTTGGTCAATGTGTTCTTGTGCCGCGGCATAAACATCGATGACTTTTCGCATATCAGTGTCGTAAGCTGACACGTAGTATGGCATCGTCTCGTTGTTTAAACCAGGAGCAGGATAGTACACTTTTCCGATCATCCCCTCTTGACGTTCTTCAATTTTATTGACAATTGGTAACAATGTTGCGGTGGTGTCGTTCACATAAGAAATTGAGCCGGTTGGTGCAATGGCATGTCGGTAGGCATGATACATCCCATACTTCATGACATTTTCCTTTAATTCTAACCAGTCACGTTGCGTTGGCACATGATGGTTAGCAAAAGCATCGGCAACTTGTGGTGTTTTCGGTGTCCAATCTTGCGTGAGGTACTTATCAAAGTAAGTACCATCAGCATACGTCGACTTGTCAAATTCAAAGAACTTTTCTTGACGTTCTTTAGCCAACTTCATTGACGCTTTAATTGAATAATAGTTCAACGTCATGAAGAATGTTGACGTAAAATCAAGGGACGCTTCATCACCATAATACATTTGGTTTTGCGCAAAATAAGCTGCCAAGCCCATTGCCCCAAGGCCAATGGCATGCTTTTCTTGGTTTCCCTTGGCAATTGATGGCACGACATCCAAGTTTGACGTATCCGAAACAAACGTCAAAGCGCGTACCATGGTATCAACAGATGTTTCAAAATCAGGCGTTGCCATCATGTTCACAATGTTGATTGATCCTAAGTTACAGCTGACATCTGACCCCAAACGCGTGTATTGTTGCCCGTTATCAAGTTCAGATGGCGTCTGAACTTGCAAAATTTCCGAACACAAGTTTGATGACACAATCTTACCCGCAATTGGGTTGGCACGATTGGTCACATCAACGTTAAGGATATAAGGGTAGCCAGATTCTTGCTGCAACTTTGAAATTTCTTCTTCAAGCGTCCGCGCATTGAGTCGATATTTCGTAATTTGATCATTGGCTACCATGTTGTCGTATTCAGCTGTAATATCGACATAGTTAAATGGGACACCATACACCTTTTCCACATCTGCCGGACTAAACAAGTACATATCCTCGTTCTTGCGCACTAATTCATAGAATTTGTCCGGCACGGTCAAGCCAAGCGATAGCGTTTTAACACGGATCTTTTCATCCGCGTTTTCTTTCTTAGTTGACAGGAATGCCATAATGTCAGGATGGAAAACTGACAAATAGACAACGCCAGCCCCTTGGCGTGCGCCAACTTGTGATGAAAATGTGAAAGAATCTTCCAACAACTTCATGATTGGCACAACGCCACCAGCCGAATTGGCAATTCCCATGACCGGTGCCCCAGCTTCACGCAAGTTTGACACGTTAATGCCGACACCACCACCCATTTTTGAAAGTTGCAACGCCGAATTAATCGTTCGTCCAATTGAATTCATGTCGTCAGACGTTTGAATAATGAAACATGACACCAATTCACCACGACGCGCCCGCCCAGCATTCAAAAAACTTGGTGTGGCTGGCTGGTAACGTTGGTGAATCATTTCATCGGCCAAACGCAAGGCCAACGCTTCATTACCCGCAGCATAATACAATGCATTCATCGCAACACGATCGATGTAAGTTTCAACGTAATATTGGCCATCATTTGTTTTAAGCGCATATTGATTATAGAACTTGAATGCCGCCATAAATGACTTGAAGTGGAAATTTTCGCCTTCAAGGTAAGCATACAATTCCTCAATAAACGCTAAGCGATACTGTTCGATAAAGGCACGTTCCAAAAAGTTATGCTCAAAAAGCCACTCAAAACGTTCTGACAAAGAGTCGAACTTTAAAACATTCGGCCAAACGTTTTCTGTGAGAAAAGCATCTAGCGCTTCTTGGTCTTTTTCAAGTTGAATCTGATTGTTTTTCGGAATGTTGACTTGGTTGTTCAAGTCAAAATAAGTCACCTTATCTAAGTTAATCTCTTTTAATGGCATAATTACAATCCCTTACTATATTATTGTATTTGTTATAAAGGCGGAAATCAACAACTCATCGCCGTTGACTTCCGCCTTTGGTCTTTCTTCATTAATTGCTTTAATTAAGCTGAAATCTTTTTGAGTACGTCTGGGCGGAAACCAGAAAACTTTGGCATGCCCTCAATGGCGACAACGGGTGTTTGTCGGAACCCGTCAGCCTTTAACGTTTCCACATATGCGACTTCTTCTTCAATGTTGATTTCCTTAAAGGGGATACCTTGCGCTGACAAGAACTTCTTCGTCATTTTGCATTGTACGCAGTTATATTTTGTATAAACAGTTACTTTTTCCATAATCGTTGCCTCAATCTTTTGTCTTAATTGTTATTGCTAGTTTACCCTGTTTTGGAAATTAAACAAGGACAATATACGTCTTCACAAACAGTTGTTCGACACGAGACAATGTTAGCAATTGTTTGCCGAGAAAAATGATTTTAAATTTCACAAACTTATTTTTTGTGCGTGAAAAACACCGATATATCAACGATTATGCCAATTTCACCACAAATGAAACCATCACAAAAAACTTAGAAAACACGTCAAAAGTGCCAGTTTTCGCGCCTAACGGTCTTTTGTGCTAACCAAGCTACTTGACAACAAGCGAAAATGTGTTCGTTTCCAATAACGTCAACGACGCATTGCATGCCCTATCCCCCCAGCCACATTTTTATTTCATGGCGTTTTCTGGTATAATACCGTGTAGTATACATAAGAAAAGAGGTTTACGACTTTGGATTCTGGTCCGTCTATGCTCCTTAACTTTTTCATTATTGTTTTGGTGCTGTTACTCGCTATTTTGTTCACGTTAACAGAATACTCTTTGGTTAAAGTACGTCTAAGTGCGTTACGCGATTTGCAAGAAAAGCGCGAAAAGCCTTCACGTAATATTGATCATGCCATCTATATGGCATCGCATTTAACTGAATATCTATCGACTGCACAAGTCGGTATCACACTCACAAGTTTGATTTTAGGTTGGATTGGTGAAGAAACGGTCGCCGAAATCATTCTAAAGACTGGTCTTATTCCAGCAGAATATTCTGGCGTCGTATCGTCAGTCTCTGCCATGATTATTTTCACGATCGTGCATGCGGTGTTTACCGATTTGGTACCGAAAAACATCGCGATTGAAGAACCGATTAAGGTCTTACTGCTAATTGTTCGTCCTGTGCGTTTCTTCCATATTCTGCTGTTCCCATTGATTTGGGCATTAGATCACTTATCAAATGTGATTACCCACATGTTGGGCTTCCGTACGGATGGCGAAGAAGATATCTATTCACAAACCGAAATTCTCTCACTGTCACGTAATGCCGCCGCTGCTGGTGAGCTGGACGAAGAAGATTTGACGTTTATGAAGCGCGCCTTTGAGATGAACGATAAGGTTGCCGTAGATATCATGATTGATCGGACATCAATGACTGCTATTGATGTCACGACGACAATCGCTGATGCCATCAATCTTTACCTACAAGATCGTTACTCACGTTTCCCAGTCATTGCTGATAATGACAAGGATAAAGTGTTAGGTTATGTCTTTATCTATGACCTCTTGCGTCAATCTCGCATTAACGATCAAGATACAGTCGCTAAAATCATGCGTGATATTCCAGCCGTCCCTGAAAACATGGACTTACACGATGTCATGGATGAAATGATTATCAAGCGTTCGCCGATCGCCATTGTCGTGGACGAATACGGTGGTACCAGTGGTATGATCACGGATAAGGATATCTACGAAGAACTTTTCGGTACTGTCCGTGATGAAATCGATGACGTCTCAGATGACTACATCGAAAAGCTTGGTGATCACCGTTATAAAGTCTCTGGTAAGATGACCCTTTATGACTTTGAACGTTACTTCAACAAGAAGATTAAAGAACTTGAAGAAGACGAAGCCGTCACTTTGACCGGTTATGTCTTAAATCATGACCCTGAATTTAGAGCTGGCGACACGATGCAAGTGGCCAACTTCAAATTAACGGCCTTAGATTATGACAATGCTTACATTTCAGAATTTATTGTTCAAGAGTTACCAACACCAAAACAAGACTTAAATCATAATGGCATCTTCGACGAAGATGAAAAAGATGACAAGTCAAATACAGAGGACTCACCCGCTTAATGAAAAGACCGCAAACGCGGTCTTTTTTGGTGTCCGGCATTTTATGTTAGAATGGAGATAATAACCATTTAGGAGGCGATTGTAGCGCATTGCGGAACGACTGTTCAAGACAATGGCCTACAACTATTACTATGTCAATTAACGTCTATATCGTCCGTCACGGCGAAACTTACTTCAACTTTTTACACCGTTTTCAAGGTTGGTCTGATGCTCCCCTCACCCCAAAAGGGATCGAACATGGCTTGAATGCCGGCAAGCGGCTCGCTAACATTCATTTTGATGGTGCTTACTCATCTGATTTGACCCGTGCCATTCATACCGCGCGCTATATTTTGAAAAATAATACCGCAGACTCACCAGAGGAACCTACGCAACTCTTTGACTTCCGTGAACAGTTCTTTGGGTCGTTTGAAGGGATTAACGGTGAAACTGTTACAACAACCTTAACGGCTTTTAAAGAAACACCCTTTGAAACTTACGCAAACTTGATTACCATTTACGGCATGGCCGACGCAATGAATACCATTCATCAAGCTGACCCCTACCATTTCGCCGAAGACGACGAACAATGGTGGACGCGCGTTTCACGCGGCTTCAATGACATCCGTGTCCGCCACAAAGACGGTGATAACGTCCTCATTGTCTCACACGGGACAACGATTCGCGGCATTGCAGAAAAGTTAGGTCGTCACGATTTCGCCAGTGAGCCCGTTAAAAACGGTGCGGTGATGCAGTTGGCACTTGACCCACATGATGCCACGGTGGTGCGCTTCAACGATGATACAACCGTCTTTTAATAGACAGCACCGCGAAAAACTGTTACACTATCAGTAGTATAAATAAAGGAAGTGCAATCAATTGTCAAACGAATTTTAAGATCCCGTAGATAAGAGTAGAGTCTCTATTTTTATGTGCACATCTTGAGATTGGTCAGCAGTTTTGCCCTTGACACGTAAAATGCCCCCAGTCTCGTATTATCTGGAGGTATTTTTTTATGACTGAACAACACACTAACGCCCAAGAGCCACGCAAAGTCTTTCTGGTTGGCCTAACGACCAGCAAGGCTAATTTAACCTATGAATTAGAAGAACTAGGTAATCTAGCAAAGGCCAACAACTTGACCCCAGTGGAAACTTTTACCCAAAAGCTGGAACGGCCAAACCCTGCTACTTACTTTGGTAAGGGGAAAGTTGAAGAACTAGCTGAAGCAGCCAAGACTTACGAAGTGGATATGATCGTTGCTAACGATGAGTTATCCCCATCACAGATTCGTAACTTAGAAAAGTTAACCAACACGACGGTGCTAGATCGTACGGGGCTGATTTTAGATATTTTCGCCCAACGCGCCCAAACTAAGGAAGCGAAGTTGCAAGTCCAGTTAGCTCGCTTGCAGTACCAGCTTCCCCGCTTACGGACAAGTATGTCTGTGAGCCTTGATCAGCAAACTGGTGCGGGTGGCGCTAGCTTTACGTCACGTGGTTCCGGTGAAACGAAGCTCGAAGAATCACGTCGTCGAATTACGTCACAAATGGTCCATATTCGCCAAGAACTCGCTGAGTTGTCCAAAGGGACGTCAACACGTTCAGCAAAGCGGACAACCAATGAATTGGCCAATGTGGCTCTGGTTGGTTATACCAACGCCGGTAAGTCAACGTTGATGAACCGCCTACTCGCGCGCTTTGGGGTGGGTGCTGATACGGACGATACCAAGCAAGTCTTTGAAAAAGACATGTTGTTTGCCACATTAACGACAACTGTCCGACAATTAACCCTGCCAGATAAGAAGCAGTTCTTACTCAGTGATACGGTTGGGTTCGTCTCAAAGTTACCACACAATCTGGTATCTGCCTTTAAATCAACACTGCAAGAAGCTGCGAATGCTGATTTATTGCTACAGATCGTGGATGTGTCAGATGAACACTACAAAGACATGATGGCTACCACAGAAAAAACATTGGCTGAAGTCGGCGTCACTGACGTGCCAATGATCACTGTCTACAACAAGGCGGATCGCACGAAACTCGTCTACCCTGACGTGTCTGGTGAAAATACAATCACCATCTCCGCCCTAGACCCTGCCTCACAAGATGCGTTAATTGACTTAATCAAGAAGCAAATCTTCAACGACGTCCAAGAAGTCACGCTCCACATCCCCTTTGACCAAGGCGCTGTGCAAGCCAAACTCGCCGCTAAGCATACCTTTAGCAAAGAGGACTATGATGAGACTGGTACATTGATTACCGTTGAATTGTCAGAGTTAGAACGCAAGTTGTACGCGGATTATATTGTCTAGTAAAAAGCCCCTCACACGGATTAGCGTGTGGGGGGGCTTTTTATTTGGCTATCTGTTCATTACGCTGGTTCCCAAGGCTATTTACTTAAATCCCTGATAACCGATAAACCAAAAACTAATCAACACCGCTAAAGCAATGCCCACAAGCCTTGCACTTGCATAACTCACACCAAACAGCATGATAAGACCAGTAAGAAGCCATCCAAACAAATAGACAATGCCAATCACGATAAATGGCGCGGCAATTATCAAAATAAACGTTAATAGTTTATCCATTATTTACCTCTTTTGATTGTGTATTTGACTCATTATTTTTATTATAATGCAAGGGTTTACATAAGAATAGCATTAAATGTAAAAAATCTGGCATTCCATTCATTTTTTGACGATATAACATATCTATCCCTAACGCGATCGCTATTCAACAACGCCACAAAAAAAGCATCAGCAAAAATGAGTGATGTACCCAAAAAGTTAAAGCAACTTTCGGGGTACACCACATATGAGGGGCTTTTTACTTTACCGGCTTGATTCACAATCATGATTTTATATCTTCAAATACATTTGTTTCATCATCAGCCAAAAACTTTTCCATCCACTGGCTCATAAAATTCGTCGACATTAATTCATCTCGTCTACTATATTCATTCTGATACCAGAGCAAAATACTAGTTCCTCCCTGACTAGACAACACTATAGGTATATCCTGATGTGTTTTACCTTCAAACATAACAAAATATTCAAACAATGCTATCTCATCCATTGATATATCCACAATCATATTCATCGTATGTTGCTGAACTCGCCATGTTAAATAGTCTGATAAAAATTTAGGATTTCTAAAATGAACAGTCCATGCAAAAATAATCTCAAAGTCAAAAATACTCATAACCGACTTCAAGACATTACTGTCTTTTGAATATCTCTCTTGATTATGTGCCAAAGACTGATAATTTTTCCCGGTTAAAATAACACCATTGAATTTCTTTACCCTTTTAGGTAGTATTTGCTTAGACTTTGCATCCCCTTCTCGCGTAAAATATTTTCTATTATTTCTCAGTTCTATTTCAGCATCTTGCTCCTGAATCATGGCCTTGCCTATAACGGATGAATACTTTCTTTGCAACGATAGCAGTGATCCAGCTGCGTTCATACTGTTAAACTCAATATCAGCTGTTTTTAATTCAATCACAAAGGCGTAATTTTGCCACAACAATAGCAAATCATGTTCTCTTCCATTTACTACTGAAACAAAAAAATTAGTCACAACACTAATATCATTTTCTCTGTTAGCCACTTTTTCAGTAATAACTTTTTTTAAAAAACCTTCATGCTTATGTTGAAATCGCATGGCCTTTTTACCACGAGGTTTAATGTATCGTCGCAAACCCACCGCAATATATTGCACAATATTTATTGAATTCGGAATAAAAACAAGCCCATTATGTTGAATAGCAGGTACTTTAGCATTGTTTAGAAGATTTTCAATATCTGTAGGATAATTGATATTATCAAATTCGTTCTGGAAGCTTTCAGAACTAATAAGAGTATCCCCTATTCCTGGATATAATCTTTCTAATTGATCAATAGGAACTCCCATTGTAAGGAAATCTGGCAATAAATCACCATATACTTGATCAACTCTTACCACCGAAGTTGCTAACAACATTCTTACAAAATTAAACGAATTTGTAAATCCTAAGTATTCTTCTAGTTCCTCTTTAAAATATTCGAAGTATTCAAGATACTGTGGCGCTTCTACGTAGTCATAATTTAAATGTGAGACAAAAAAATCTAGTTCCGCAATCTCATCAGCGTTCCGTTCTAAAGAATCGGACAAGTAATAAGTAACTGTAGCATTAACTAATTCAGAAAGTACATTTCCCCCCACAGTCGCATTAAATTTCTGAACTGGGCCAGGAACATATGGTAAAGAAACAATATAATAACTATACTCAATCAATAACTTAAGTGATTGAAAATCAAGTTTTGGTTGATCATCCACCAATTGCGTACCAGCTAGAGAGCGTCTTTGAATTAATGAATTCAAAAACTGTATTCTTTCTTCAACAGTTACCGATGAAAACTGTGTTTTCAATATCGATTTAAAATCAAAGACTAAACTTTTATTATTACCCATATAAATTTTTCTCCTTGAGATTACATCTAAATTATACGAACATATGTTCGTTTTGTCTACTGATTTTTACAAATATATGAGCCCCTGCTATTCTAATCCTATACCTCTCCTTATTCCTCTTCAGATTACTTTTATCTTTCCATCCAGAATCCTTCTTTTCCCTCTAAGAGATTTTTCAAGTGGATCTCTTCATTAATTTTGATAATATAAACAAAAATTACAGCCGAGGCATATAAGTAATCTTCTAAGTTGTCTTCATCCTTTTCAGCAACATAAGAATGATTATGTTTGTTACGTAAAGCCTTTGCATTATCATACTCTGAGTTATTAAGTAAGTAGTTCAAATAATTAATTTCTGGTTCTGAAAATAACGTACTCTCAGTTTTCAAATATCCTTGTTCTACTTTAGTATTAATCAAGTTTTGATACTCTGTTGCAGAATCGCCTACTTCAGCAAAAGGAAAATTGTAATAGTTTATAACTCCATATGACCATAAAAATCGACATATTAAAATAAACTGAGCTTGTTGGTTTGTCACAAAAATTTCGTCGTTTTCCCGTACAGTGATTATCTCTTCTTCTACCAAAAAGTCTATATTTTCTGTTTGGTACGGCGAAAAGTCAGAATACGAAACTTTATTATTTTGTAACAAATCAATAAATGTATCCGCTTGTAAATTTTGATTAATATATCCCAGATGTGACTGTGTTGAAAACAATAAATTATTTATTTTAATCATTTTCTCTGAATGTACATACACATATTTATTAGGGATAACACTCTTTAAGTCTTTAAACCGTGGCGTCGACGTTAAATTAACAAGATCGTGCTGTATGTCACCATACTTAGTAAAAGCGTACCATTGTTTACGAAGGTTTTCTTCAGCTATAAACATTAAACTAACTTTCGCACCATATGACACACTCTTAGAAAACTCGATTGGAAGCCAATCTAAATGTAAGACTTGTTTTGAATACTCTAAAAAAAAGTAATTAAATATGTCCTCAAATTCTACATGATGTTCTTGTTGAAGCACACCTCTCATTACTCTTAGCTCGTTTAAAACTATCCGTTGTTTGGATGAGAAGAAAAAACTCATTTCATAATGATGATTCGACTTTATTCCTAACAAACTACTAAAAATGTCGGCTTCGAGATTAGGAAAGCTAACTAAATTCCATATTCCATTGATATTTAAAAACCAATGCAAGTATTGAACGCTATTAAGCAGTGTAGGAATATCTGAATAAGTCCTCAAAAATTCTACATCAACGTATCCTCTGATTTCATTATCTGGATTTTCCTTGATAAAATCACTCCAATTTCCATATATGGCATATGACTCCTTATACCCTTCATTTTCCGAGAAATGTTTGTCAATTTGGCGGTTGATTTCATTTTTTATCTTTAATCTCAGCATAGCATCCAAATTGAGATGTTTTCCTAACCCACTTAACCCGCCTTGTATTAATCTTAAATAATTTACATTCGCCTCTGAGTCTGCTTCACCATCTATATACCGGACAGCCAAGTCGTAAAATTCTTGTTTAGAAATATTACTTGGAATCATATACTTAGTGTTACTATCTGTAAAATTATCTAACAATAATTCAAAGTTTTTTGCTTTACTTAAAAATAATTTTTTAACTACACTGGAGTAGTATTTACCCCAATATTCTGTTTTTAGAAAATTCTGTATTCTTATTCGCCCAGCCTCAAGAATACGATTTAAATCATGCTCTTGAAATACTTTATGCCATTTATACTCCTCAAATACCTGCAATAAGCTATGACAAAACTCGTGATAGTCATGCTCCTTATACGTAAAAAGTGAATGAAATTCTTTATGAATTTTTTCCGCGGATATATTATGATATCTCCGCGATATTTTTTGATGTATGTCAGACTTAATTTTCCCGTCTTTAATATCATTCTTTTTGGTTTTAATCATCTGAAACGCATCGAACAACTCTAAAAATTCTAAAGATGTAATCTCTTCAGAACCCATCTGCAGAATTTTCAAAACCCTCTTTTCAAACTCGTTATCATTCCAGGGCTCCCAATCTAAAACATGAATTCTCCTACTCATATGCATCAACCTCCCTAGACTTAACCCCATTATACCTCTTCCAAAACAAAAAAAACTTATCCAAAAGAATAGCCTTTTACCCCCATTACTCCTCATGCTCCCCCACCAATTTCGAGACACACTTCCCCCTTTTTGCCACTTACCCTCCGTACAAAGACATAAATATTACTTTATTATTTTTCGTCGTAACCCTCCCAACACTTTCTTCTTTTGTAGTTGCTAATCCATCCTATTTTCTTTAATTCATGCAATAATATGAAATGTCATCGCCAAATAAAAAGCTATGAATCTAACAGTATTTGATTCATAGCTTTTATTTTTGTATAACACAACATAGAGATACATAAATACCGTCACGTATATCTATCTTACTATTTTATTCTGTCAACTTTTTCTCCTAATATTTGTGTCTCTCATCATTTGCTACGCAAATTGCAGTGACGCCTTTAATCGTCACCACAATCTCCGCCCAGTAATCTTTAGCGTAATTCATTCTAACCTCCAGAATATTGAATAGATCAGCTAATACTTTGCATCCATAACATGTTTACACAACATATGTGTTGATTCCAGTTGCGATGGCTAGACTGTAATAAAAATAGTCTATCCTAAAATGAGAAACTGTCAGTACGTAGTATGCCGAACCTAATAACTACTATAAAGCTGGTGGTCATACGAAAATAGTTTGGGAGTCAGATTTTTTGAAAGACTTCAATATATCGAAATAAAAAGACACTACTGTTCAATTTCAACATTCTTAACGGTGTGTTTACGTTCAATCGTCAAAAAAATGTAAAATTACACAGTAATTTAAATCAAATTCTGCGATCACCAAAAATAATTCAAAATTATCATCATGATGCAGATCATCTCATAACTCTTCAATGGTCTTTTGACATAAAAAATCAAGATTGTATTTTTCTTCTTACTTGTAAATTTCCAAACAAATTGGTCATGTAAATTGCTAATAACTCAAAAATGCTACTTAGAATCAACACCACAAAAAAAGCATCAGCAAAATGCTGATGCTTTTAAATTTACTAGATTTGCTCTAACATTAATGATCGATACCACCAATTGCCACCATATATTAGCAACAACCGTTGTGGAAAAAAGAATATTAACGCTTTGAGAATTGTGAAGCCTTACGAGCCTTCTTCAAACCTGGCTTCTTACGTTCCTTCATACGTGAGTCACGAGTCAACAAACCTGCTGCCTTCAATGCTTCACGGAAATCAGGATCTACTGTCAACAACGCACGGGCGATACCGTGACGTGTTGCACCAGCTTGACCAGAATATCCACCACCAACGACGTTAACCAAAACATCGTAGTTTCCCAATGTTTCAGTAACGTTAAATGGTTGCAAAACAACTTCACGCAAGTTAGCGAAAGGAATATATTCTTCGATTGACTTGCCGTTCATTGTGATTTGGCCATTACCTGGAACCAAACGCACACGAGCAACTGAGTTCTTACGACGGCCTGTGCCGGCATATTGTACTGCTGTAGCCATAATTTAGATTCTCCTTTCTTAAACTAACTTGTTGATGTCAAGTACTTCAGGCTTTTGTGCGGCGTGGGCATGTTCTGCACCAGCATACACGTGCAAGTTCAAGCCTTGCTTACGACCCAAAGTGTTCTTTGGCAACATACCGTGGATTGACAATTCAAGCAACTTTTCAGGGTTGAATTCACGATAGTTTCCAGCTGTGCGAGCCTTCAAACCACCTGGGTGGTTTGAGTGGTGGTAATAAACCTTATCAGTGGCCTTCTTACCAGTCAACTTAACTTCGCCTGCATTGATGATGATTACATGGTCACCCATGTCAACGTTTGGTGTAAACGTTGGCTTGTTCTTACCACGCAAAATTGAAGCAACTACTGTTGACAAACGTCCCAAAACGACGTCCTTGGCATCAATAATATACCACTTCTTTTCGATTTCACCTGGTTTTGCTAAAAATGTTGTACGCATGTGTGCGCTCCTTTGATTAGTTGTTTACAAACGCAGCCGTTCCTTGCCACGCAATTACAATAAGTTTCCGGGGCTTATCGTGAGGTAAACAATACCGTGTATTATCTTACCTAAAATAATCCGTATTGTCAATGGTTGTCGCCAAATTCCTTCGGTGACAACCACTTCTTAAACACGCCATCCCCAACTGTTTATCATTTATCAGCCACTGGTTCATCATAATAAATTTCATCCAGATACAACCCACTGGCCGGGGCGGTAAAGCGGGCTTGTTCACGATCTTTCACGGCAATTAAGCGCACGATATCATGCACGTCACGCCGACCGTTCCCAATTTCCAGCAACACCCCAACCATAATCCGAATCTGGTTATATAAGAAGGCATTCCCTTCAAACGTGAACACTAACTCTTGTTCATCTGGTTTCACTTCGACATCCGCACGCGTAATGGTCCGCACGGTCGTCGCCGTTTGATTCCCTGAAGCCGCAAAGCTGGCAAAGTCATGTTCCCCGAGTAAATCAGGTAACGCCGCTTGAATACGGGCAACATCTAAACGCCAGTGGAAATGCCCCGTATAACGGCGCTTAAAGGGATCAGTAAAGTCTTGGGTCGAGACACGGTAGATATAGCGCTTCGCATGCGTGTTAAAGCGGGCATGAAAGTCATCCGCCACCTGTTCCACCTGTTTGATCATAATATCGCGGGGCAACAAGGTATTGAGTCCCTTACGAACCCCTTCCGGTTGGATATCAAATGGTAAATCAAAATGGACCACTTGGCCAAAAGCATGCACCCCTGTATCTGTCCGTGAAGCGCCCACGACCTTAATGGCGGGCGTTGGCAACTTGGCCATTTGATTCACAGCGCGGTTGAGTTCACCCTGCACTGTTCGTTGGCGTTCCACGCCGTTTTTCGTTTGGACTTGAAATCCGAAAAATTCTGAGCCGTCATAAGCGACGACTGCTTTATATCGTGGCATAACTCCCCACTCTCTCATAACGTTTGACGCGTTAGCTTACAAATATAAGTTCACAATCATAAAAATCACCACAAAAACACCTAAGCCCACAAAAGCCAGCACATCATTATGTCCATAATGCAACACACGGTATTTTGTCCGTTGCACAGCGTCTTTAAACCCACGCACTTCCATCGCATTGGCTAAGTCCAAGGCGCGTTGTAACGCCCCGACAAACAACGGAATTAGCAAGGGAATAATCGCCTTAGCCCGTTTAATCGGGCCGCCCGTAGAAAAGCTCATCCCCCGTGACTTTTGGGCGTTCATGATTTTTTGGGTTTCGTCCATTAATAGCGGGACAAATCGTAGCGCAATGGACAACATCAGCGCTAATTCGGCAACGGGCACTCGCAATTTTTTTAACGGCCCTAACAGCATTTCCAAGGCGTTTGCAATGCTGGTTGGCGGTGTCGTCAATGTCAGAATTGTTGACATCAAGATGATGAGGATAAACCGTAGCATCACATAAACCGCATTAATTAACCCTGGGGTCGTGATTTTAATAGGCCCCAACTGGTAAAGGACGGGCGTTCCTGGGGTAAAGATTAACTGCAAGATGACCGTAAATAAAATCAGCCAAAAGATCGGTTTTAACCCATCCCAATACAGCTTAAACGGTTGACCCGTTAAGCGGATCAAGCCCAAGACAAAGATCGCTGCCCAAGCATACGTCGCCCAACTATTGGCCCACAGTAACACCAAAATATAGACAAACGTCCCAATCATTTTAGTCCGTGGATCAAGGCGATGAATAAAGGAATTTCCTGGCACAAAACGGCCGATCATAATGTTATTCATGGCCGACCTCCGCATTAATGGCTGTGGCTAAGCTCGGCAATGTTAGTGGCCGCTCTGGCAACACGACCCCAGCTGCCTTTAACTTTTCCGTAAATTGCCCTGCTTTTGGTAGGTCTAACTTCATCGTTTTAAACCATGCCATATCGCGATTAAATAGTTGCGCAGGCGTTTCGTTGGCCACAACCTGACCATCGTGCATGACAACGACCTGATCAGCCACTGCCACCACATGATCCATATGGTGCGAAATAAAGATCACCGTTTTGCCCATGTTCTTCAACTCTAATACCAATTGCAACAGTTCCGCTTGCCCTTTAGGATCCAAGCCCGCCGCGGGTTCATCTAACACCACCACACTCGGATCGCTCGCTAACGTGCCGGCCATAGCGACACGACGCATTTGCCCACCAGAAAGCTCAAAGGGTGATTTCTGCCAAAGTGATTCATCAACATCAACACGACGTAAAGCCGCTTCAGCAGCGGCCTTGGCTGTCGCCTGATCGGCACCAAAATTTAACGGGGCATACATCACATCCGCCAGCACGGTATTGGCAAACAACTGATTCTCTGGAAATTGGAAGACAATGCCCACCTTTTTCCGCAATTGCATCAGTTGCTTTTCTTTTGTCCGTGGGGTGAGTTCAAAACCATCAACCAATACCCGCCCCTCAGTTGGCTTCAGCAAGCCGTTAATATGCTGCACAAGGGTTGATTTGCCTGAGCCGGTTTGGCCAACAATTGCGGTCACTTGGCCGGTTGGCATGGTAACGGTGACATCATGCAAAATAGCTTGGGCCAGAGTTGTGCCGGCACCATAACTAAAATTTACTTTTTCGAACGTGATAGCCACTGAATCAATTCTCTCTCATCTAAATACTGTTCAGGTGTTGGCGTCAATTGTGCCGCTAACTCACCTGCAAAAGGTAATTCCAACCCGTTTTCATGCATCACCTGTCGTTGACTAAAGACTTCTTCTGGGGTGCCATCAAGGATCAGCTGCCCGTCATTAATCACCACAACACGATCAGCCAGTGCCGCTTCATCCATATCATGCGTAATCGTAATCAATGTTAACGCATCACCAAAACGGGCCTTAAGGTCCTGTAAGGTTGTCATCACGGTCTCACGACCATCTGGATCAAGCATAGCCGTGGCTTCATCTAAAATAATAATTTTAGGGGTCAAGGCTAACACACTTGCTAAGGCAACCCGTTGCTTTTGACCACCAGATAACGTGTGGGGTTCGCGATCCTTAAACCCTTGCATGCCAACGACTGTCAGCGCGTCATCAATTCGACTCGGCATATCGGCACTTGGTAACTGTTGATTTTCCAAGCCAAAGGCCACATCATCAGCGACCGTTGCGCCAACAAATTGGTTATCAGGGTTCTGAAAGACCATGCCAATTTGGTCACGAATGTCATGCACCGTCTCTGCCGATAACGGCACACCAAAAACAGTGATGTCACCGGCATTGGCTTCAATTAAGCCCAAAATCAACTTCGCTAACGTTGATTTACCTGAGCCATTATGGCCCACTAGTGCGACCCATTGCCCAGCTTCAATCGTTAAGTTGAACCCATCGAACAATGTTTGGTCGTCATCATATTGATAGTTTAAATTGTGAATTTCTATTGCTTGCGTCATTAGACCTTATTCTATCATAGGTTAGGGCCTGAATACTATATTGAGTTTCCCCTCGCTTTATTATAATCACTATTTTTTTCACAAAGGTTTTTTGGCCGAAATGCTTTTAAAATAACGAAAATAGGTCTATAATAAAAAAGGTATTTCACAAGAATATTATATAATTCACAAAAGGAAGAAAAGAGTCATGTCAGAAAAAAATATTGTCATTGTTGGCGCTGGTTTCGGTGGTGTATTCGCAGCAAAAACTTTGTCAAAGAAATTAAAATCACACAAAGAATACAATATCATTTTAATTGATAAGCATTCTTACTTCACGTACATGACTGAGTTGCATGAAGTGGCTTCAAAGCGTGTGGCGCCAAAGCACGTGCAAGAAGACTTGGAACATCTCTTCTACCAAAATAAAAATGTGAAGTTGTTGACGGCCGAAGTTAATGGTATCGATAAGGCTGCCAAGATCGTTAAGACAACTCACGGCGACGTGAGCTATGAAAAGTTGATTTTGGCCGTTGGTGGTCAATCAAACGATTTCGGCACACCAGGTGTGAAGGAACATGGCTTTGAATTATGGTCAATGGAAGAATCATTGGCAATCCGTCACCACATTGAAAGCATTATCGGCCAAGGTGCCGGTGAACTTGATCCAGCTAAGCGTGAACAAATGCTCACAATTGCGGTGGTTGGTTCTGGCTTTACTGGTGCAGAATTGATGGGTGAATTCATTGAACAACGTAAGGTCTTGGCTGACACTTACAAGTTGGATGAATCTGAAATCAAGCTGGTATTACTTGAAGCTGCCCCAACAATTTTGAACATGCTCCAAGATCGTCGCCTCGCTGACAAGGCATTGAAGTACATGACTGACAACGGCGTTGATCTTCGTTTGGGTGCCATGGTTACTGGTGTTGATGAAAATGGTGTGATTTTCAAGGATGGCTCAACTTTGCCAACCAAGTCCCTCATTTGGACAGCTGGTGTGAAGGCCAAGTCATTCATCTCTGACTGGGGCTTCAAATATGGTCGTGGTGGCCGTATCGAAGCCGACGACTACATGCACGCAACCCTTGAAGATGATAAGCCAGCCGAAGACATTTATGTGGTTGGTGACACATTGTCTTACGTTGATGAAAAGACTGGCCCTGTGCCACAAACGGTTGAAGGTGCTGAAAGTGCTGCCCGTGCTGCCTCAAACAACATTTTGGCTGACCTTGGGTTTGCTAAGCCAAAGACATTTGGTGAAGTGGTTAGCTACCACGGTTTCGCCGTTTCAATTGGCTCACACTACACGGTTGCTAGCTTGATGGGCTTGAATTTCTCTGGCTTCTTCGCTAGTCTGGCTAAGCACGGCATCAACATTTTCTTCTATTCACAAATCCGTTCAATGTATTCAATTTTCCATTACATGTTGGACGAATTCTTCCGTACAGAAAACGGCCGTAACCCATTCAAGGGTGCCGTTTCTCGTCTAGGTAACGTCTTGTGGTCAACACCTTTGCGTATCTTCTTAGGCCTCTTCTGGATCTTGGCCGCACTAGGTAAAGTTGGCCCACTTAACGACCTCTTCTGGCAACATGGGCTTGCCAGCTTTATTGAAATTGTAACAGGTGCTGGCTTGCTCATTGGTTTGATGACTTGGCCATTAGCGCTTGTGTCAATTATTTTGACCATTGCCGCTTGGGCATCTAATGGCTTTGATCTTACACACTGGTTCTTGATCTTCTCAAGTATCGCTGTGATGAACGGCGCTGGTCGTGGCTTCGGTCTTGATTTCTACGTCGTACCATTGCTTCAAAAGGGTCTTGGTAGCCTTTGGTATGGTAAAGCAAAGTCACTCTACGATGATTTAGATAAATAAGTTATAATTAAAAAGTGCGAGAATGTGTGTTCTCGCACTTTGTACATAAAATAAGCCATACTGCGTGTTCAGTTGGCCGAGAGAAATAGAGAATTTTAACATGGTAACCCCTACTCTTCCAAAAATGTGGGAACAATTTCCCGAATTATCCGAACCATTAGTCGCTGTTTTAAATCGTATGGCAACCAGCTGGCATATCGGCTTCGAAGACATTGATACAGCAATTCGTTCACAACTAAATGCCGGTAAACTCGTTCGTCCAGCACTGACTCTTATTTTCTCAAAACTCACGACAACACCTTATAACCAACAAGCGATTCAACTCGGTGCCAGTGTCGAACTCTTACACTTGGCGACCCTAATTCATGATGACATTATTGATGAATCTAAATTACGTCGTGGTTACGAGAGTATTCAAAGTCGTTTTGGCAAAGATACTGCTGTCTATGCCGGCGATTACTTGCTGACTGGTATGTTTTCTCTACTTGAACAAACAAACCTGCCACAAGCCAACCAACTCGCCCTAACAGCCCTACAAGACATTTTATTCGGTGAATTAGTGCAAAAGCATCATCGCTTTAATGTTGATGCGACCTTTGACACTTACCTGTCGCAAATCAAAGGCAAAACAGCGGCCTTGTTCAAACTCAGTGTGACCTTTGGGCTGATTAGTGGTCAAGCAATCGCTGACGACCTACAAGATACTGTGAGTCAATTAGGTGAAAATTTGGGGATTACCTTCCAGTTATTGGATGACTACTTAGATTTTGAATCCATTACGCAACAATTATCTCTTGGTAAGCCCATTGGTCAAGATATTCGCAATGGGATCTACACTGCCCCTGTTTTATTTGCCCTCACAGATCCAACTGTGCGTGATGATATTCGGGCCTTACTCATGCAACGTGATTTAATTAGCGATGCTGACATGATTCGTTTGCATGAACTCATTACTCAAAGTCACGCGATGACAAAGCTAAATGCATTACTCACAGACTATACCGAACAACTACAAGCCTTAATTAGCAACTTACCTGAACCAACCATTCAAACACAACTTGAGCAATTAAGTCAATTATTACTGCATCGTGATCATTAAAAAATACCCCTTGGAAATTAAATTCCAAGGGGTATTTTTTAGATGTAACGTAATTAATCAACAAGTTCCAAGATGACCAATTGAGCGGCATCGCCACGACGTTGGACAGTCTTGAGAATTCGTGTGTAACCACCATTACGTTCAGCAAAGCGAGGTGCAACGTCATCAAACAACTTTTGCAAAGCTGATTGTACTTTCACGTTGTCGCCGTCTTCGATCACGTCAGCAACTTCGTTGCGGACAAAGGCAGCAGCTTGACGACGAGCCGCCAAGTCACCACGCTTACCTAATGTAATCATCTTATCAGTTGTCTTACGAACTTCCTTCGCACGGGCTTCAGTTGTCGTGATACGACCGTTGATCAAAAGATCAGTAGTCAAATCACGCAACAAAGCTTTACGTTGTGAAGATGTACGACCCAATTTACGATATGGCATTGGTGAATCCTCCTTTATAGTAGTTTAAAGACATGTGTTAATCTTCCTTACGGAATCCTAAGCCCATTTCAGTCAGCTTTTCTTGGATTTCGTCAAGTGATTTCCGACCGAGATTACGCACCTTCATCATGTCGGCTTCAGTGCGATCTGTCAACTCCACAATAGTGTTGATACCGGCCCGTTTGAGACAATTATAAGAACGAACTGATAAGTCCAAGTCTTCAATTGGCGCAGAATCTGACGCACTAACGGCAACAGGTTCCGCTTCCACCATAACATTGGCTTCAGCTGCCACTGGAGAAATATCCATAAACAAGTTCAAATGTTCCGCCAAGATTTTTGCACCTAGGCTCAAAGCATCACTAGGCTTGATTGAACCATTAGTCCAAATATCAAAAGTGAGCTTATCATAATCATCACGTGCACCGACACGTGTGTTTTCTACATGGTAGTTCACACGTTCGATAGGCGTATAAATTGAATCAACTGCCAAAACACCGATCGGCATTTCTTCACGCAATTGCTTATTCTCGTCTGCTGATGAGTAACCACGACCTTTAACTGCCGTGACTGTCATATGCAATGACTTACCTGCTGCCACAGTAGCGATATGCAAATCAGGGTTCAAAACTTCAACGTCTGCACCTGCTTGCAAATCAGCAGCAGTCACTTCAGCCGGACCTTGAACATCGATTTCAAGGCTGCGTTCATCATCCGAATCAATCGCCAACACAACCTTCTTGAGGTTCAAGATGATTTGTGTGACATCTTCAACGACACCATCCACAGTTGAAAACTCGTGAACGACACCGTCAATTTGCACCGTGTTAACGGCTGCGCCCGGAAGCGATGACAATAAGATACGACGCAAAGAGTTCCCAAGCGTTGTACCATATCCGCGTTCAAGAGGCTCTACAACAAATTTGCCATAGCGGGCATCCTCTTCGATGTTATGAATATTTGGCTTTTCAAATTCAATCATCTGTAATTCTTACCCCTTCTTTCACAGCAAGAGCAATGAAAATCAATTAAACACGACGACGCTTTGGTGGGCGTGATCCGTTGTGGGGAACTGGTGTAACATCTTTAATTGATGTTACTTCCAGGCCAGCTGCAGCCAAAGCACGAATTGCTGATTCACGACCAGAACCTGGTCCCTTAACAGTAACTGCAACAGTGCGCATGTTCATTTCCATGGCACTCTTTGCGGCTGCTTCTGCTGCCATTTGAGCAGCGAATGGTGTTGACTTACGGCTTCCCTTGAAGCCAAGCGCACCGGCTGATGACCAAGCAACTGCGTTACCTTGAACATCTGTAATCATGACGATTGTGTTGTTGAATGTTGAGTGGATGTGAGCAACACCAGTTTCAATATTCTTCTTCACACGACGCTTACGCGTTGTACGACCTGCCATAATGTTTGCCTCCTTTTCAATACTTTTTATATAATTTCTCGGGTTAATTGCTTAACCAACATTACGTAACTATGGTTACGATAATCATGTGCCGTATCGATTAGGATACAACAGAAAAAATAATCAGAGATTACTTCTTCTTACCAGCAATTGCCTTAGCTGGGCCTTTACGTGTACGAGCGTTGTTCTTCGTGTTTTGTCCACGAACGGGCAAGCCCTTACGATGACGAATGCCACGGTATGAAGCGATTTCTTGCAACGCTTTGATATCAAGTGATACCTTACGACGCAAATCACCTTCAAGTTGCAAGTTCAACTTGTCAACTGTTGCACGGATGGCGTCTTCTTGATCTGCTGTGAGATCGCGAACACGGACGTCTTCTGAAACGCCTGCTTCAGCCAAAATCTTTTGTGCAGTAGTATTACCGATTCCGTAGATGTATGTTAAGCCAATGACAATACGCTTGTCACGTGGCAAATCAATACCTGCAATACGAGCCATAACAATTTACCTCCTGTTAGTATTTTGAAAATGACAGTTATGTCTATTTACAATAATTTTTTAAAATTGCCTAGTTCTGGAAAATTACTTTCCAGCACGTTGCTTGTGCTTAGGGTTAGCTGGGCAAATGATCATTGTGCGACCATTCCGCTTGATAACGCGGCAAGCATCACACATCTTTTTAACTGATGGGCGTACTTTCATAATCTATTCCTCCTATTCGGTTAACTGATTATTCCAAATCACTTCTTAACGGAAACGATAAGTAATACGACCTTTCGTTAAGTCGTATGGTGACATTTCGACTGTGACACGGTCACCTGGCAAGATTCGGATAAAGTTCTTACGAATTTTACCTGAAACGTGCGCCAAGATAACTGCGCCATTTTCGAGTTCTACTTGGAACATCGCATTTGGTAAAGTTTCTTTCACTTTACCTTCGATTTCAATGACATCGTTGGCCATGCACTTAACCTCCTGTGCTAATAATGTTCAACATTGTTGAGAAGTGCTTAACCTATCAAATTATACCAGATTTGCTAGTACTTCTCAATGTGATTTCAGAAACTTTGCTTACAAGTTATCCAAAACCGCTTTCACATCATGATACACCTCGGCAAGTTCTTGTCCGCCATCGATTGTGTGCAAGACACCTGCCTTTTGGTAGTAATCTACCAATGGCAAGTTCGCTGCTTTATTGACCGCCAAACGGTTGTCAATAACTTCAGGTGTATCATCTGCGCGGCCACGTCCCAAAAGACGTTCGCGCAACAATGAATCAGAAACTTCAAAATAAAGTGTTGCAGAAACTGATGTCCCATTTTCGGCTAAATACTTATCCAAGAATGCCGCTTGCGCTTCATTACGTGGGTAACCATCTAACATGAAACCATCAGCTTGAACATCTGCTTGACTCAAACGATCAGCAACCATTGCGTTTGTGATTTCGTCAGGGACCAAGTTACCAGCGTCCATATATTCACGTGCTTGCTTTCCCAATTCTGTATCATTGGCCAAATTGGCACGGAAAATATCTCCAGTAGAGATGTGAACCGTTGGATAATCCTTAACAATAAGGTCTGCTTGTGTGCCTTTTCCAGCACCTGGCAAACCTAACAAAATCAAATTCTTAGCCATTAGCTGCCTCCCGATTTGCTAACTGATCTTTTGTGATAAACCCAATATAATTTCTCTTTTGCATCAAGCCATCAATTTGACGAATCAAATCAAGCGCCACGCCAATTGTAATCAAAAGGCTTGTGCCACCTAGTCCAATTTTCTCGTTCAAACCCCAGACATCTGAGGCAATGAGTGGTACCAAGGCCACAAAACCTAAGAAGATTGAACCAACAAAGCTCAAATTCAAAAGTAATTGTGACACATAAGCCTTTGTCTCATTACCAGGACGTACACCGACGATGTAAGCCCCTTGCTTTTGCAAGTTTTCTGATAACTTCTCAGGGTTAACTTGGACAAAGGCATAGAAGTAGGTAAAGATGATAATCAAAACAGTGTAGAGAATTGCACCCGGTAGTGTTGTCAAGCTAAATAGATCTTGCATAACTTGATACCATTGCGCTGACGCATATTTACCTTGGAATGCCAACAAAATCGTTTGTGGTGTACTAATAAATGATGAGGCAAAAATGACCGGAATAACGCCAGAGACGTTAACCTTCAATGGTAAATAAGCTTCACTACCATATGATGTTGCAGAACGTGTGTACTGCATTTGTAAACGACGTGTGGCTTCATAGAACCATGTTGTAATGCCGATGACCAAGATCATGGCAGCTGTTAACACAGCCATAAAGACAATGCCGTTGACTAAATCATTTGAGTTGGCTTGTAAGATATTTTCTTTGAAAATGTCATACATGCCTGAAGGTGCTTGTGCAATGATTCCAGCAAAGATGATCATGGAAACGCCGTTTCCTAATCCTTTTTCAGTAATCATTTCACCTAGCCACATCGCAAAAAATGTTCCGATGGTCATGACCGTGCCAATGACAAGGTATGACATCACATCATTTGTGTGGCTAACAAGTCCGTAGGCTGTCAGTGAATTAAATCCAGCTGTAATACCTACGGACTGAACAAATGCAAGCACGAGGGTTAACCAACGTGTGGCGTTGTTCAACTTTCGCCGACCAACTTCACCCTGCTTACTCCATTCAACAAAGCGAGGCACGATATCTAATTGCAAAAGTTGCACAACAATTTGTGCCGTCACGTAAGGTGAAACACCCATTGCGAACAATGAGTAATTCATTAAACCGCCACCAGAAAAAATGTTCAGAATGTTCATTAATCCTGAATTGGCCATATCCGCCATTGCAGCAGGGTTAACACCAGGCACAGTAATGTGCGTTCCGATTCTGTAAATAAACAGAAGCAGGAAGGTCCACCCTAACTTTTTGCGAATATCCTTTTCACGTACTGCATTAAATAACGTGCGTAGCATTAAATTACCTCAGTCGTTCCACCGGCTTGTTCGATAGCCGCCTTAGCAGCGCCTGAGAACTTATGTGCCTTAACAGTCAACTTCTTGTCAAGTTGACCGACAGCCAAGACTTTGATACCTGACTTTTGATTTTTAACAACACCGCTTTCAATCAAAAGTGCTGGCGTGATTTCTGTGCCATCTGCGAATGCGTTCAACTTTTCCAAGTTAACCACAGCAAATTCCTTACGTGAAATGTTAGTAAATCCACGCTTTGGAATACGACGGTACAAAGGCATTTGACCACCTTCGAATCCCAAACGTACTTTGCCACGAGCCTTTTGACCCTTTTGACCACGTCCAGATGTCTTACCGTTTCCTGATGACGTACCGCGACCTACACGGTTACGCAACTTGCGTGAACCTGCAGCAGGTTGTAATTCGTTCAAGTTCATCTTTCGGTACCTCCTATTTTTATCGTTATTACTTTACTTCTTCAACGCTAACCAAGTGAGCAATGTGGAAAATTGCGCCACGAGTAGCTTCGTTGTTAGGCTTCACCACTGAGCTAGATACACGACCAAGTCCAAGTGACTTAACGATCGCGCGTTGCTTTGGTAAGCGATGAGCCGCACTCTTAATCAAAGTGATTTTCAAATCAGCCATTTTATCGCTCCTTATTCAGCCAAGTGTTCCAATGAAACACCACGCAAAGCTGCTACTTCTTCTGCATCCTTCAAGCTTGTCAAAGCTTCAAAAGTTGCGCGGACAACGTTAACTGGTGTTGATGAGCCAAGTGACTTTGCAGTCACATCGGCGATACCTGCTAATTCCATAACAGAACGTGCAGCACCACCGGCAGCAACACCAGAACCTTCTTCGGCTGGCTTGATCAAGATCTTACCACCGCCCCAAACGCCAAGGACGTCGTGAGGAATAGTTGTCCCTACTGTTGGTACAGTGATCATCTTACGCTTAGCATCTTCGATTGCCTTACGGATAGCTTCAGGAACTTCTTGTGCCTTACCAGTTCCAAAACCAACGTGGCCTTGCTTATCACCAACGACAACCAACGCTGCGAAACGCAAACGACGACCACCCTTGACAACTTTTGTGACACGGTTAATAGCAACAACGTTTTCTTCTAATTCACCAAGTGACTTAGGGTTAACGAATTCAACCATTTTTTATTCCTCCTTTCCTTAGAACTTCAAGCCGTTTTCACGGGCTGATTCTGCTAATGCTTGAACACGTCCGTGATACAAGTAACCACCACGATCGAAGATAACTTCTTCTAATCCTGCGGCCTTACCACGTGTAGCGATCAATTCACCAACTTTAATAGCTTGTTCTGTCTTTGTACCTGATACTTCTGCATCATGGCTTGAGGCACTTGCTAGCGTTACACCCGCTACGTCATCAATTAATTGCGCGTAGATGTTTGCATTAGAACGGAAAACGTTCAAACGTGGGCGAGCAGCAGTACCAGAAATCTTGCCGCGAACGCGCTTGTGGCGCTTTAAGCGGAGCTTGTTTTTATCTGGTTTTGAAATCATAGCTGTGCTTTCCTTTTCTTGATGGCTTACGCCATGTTAAATTTATTGTGATTAATAATTGAAAATAATACGAGTAAGTTAAAAAATCTGACGATTTGATTACTTACCAGTCTTACCTTCCTTACGACGAACAACTTCACCTTCGTAACGAATACCCTTACCCTTATAAGGTTCTGGGGCACGTACGGCACGAATTTCAGCAGCGAAATCGCCGACTTTTTGCTTTGAAATACCTGAAATCTTGATTGTCAAAGCATCTGGTACTTCAACTGTCAAATCTTCGCGGTCTTCAAAGTCAACTGGGTGTGAGTAACCAACAGACAAAGTCAACTTTGAACCTGACTTTGCGGCACGGTAACCAACACCGACAAGCTTCAAAGTCTTAGTGAATCCAGTAGAAACACCTTCGACCATGTTAGCAACGTTTGCACGTGTTGTACCGTGCAAAGCCTTTGTCTTGTTATCATCGCTTGCGCGTGTGAATGTTACTTCAGAACCTTCAACAGTCATTGTGATTTGCGGCGCAATTTCACGTGACAATGTTCCCTTAGGTCCCTTAACAGTAACAACTGTACCTTCTTGAGATACTTCAACATCTGCTGGCAATGTAATTACTTTATTTCCAATACGGCTCATGGTAAGTCTCCTTTCTTAGATATATTACCAAACGTAAGCGAGCACTTCGCCACCGATTTGCTTTGCGCGTGCTTCTTTGTCAGTGATCACACCAACAGAAGTTGAGATAATCGCAATACCCAAACCGTTCAAAACCTTTGGCAATGAATCAGCCTTGGCATACTTACGCAAACCTGGCTTTGAGATACGCTTAAGTCCTGTAATCACACGGTTACGGTCTTCGCCGTACTTAAGAAATACACGGATAACACCTTGCTTGTTATCTTCGATGTATTCTACGTCGCGAACGAAACCTTCTGATTTCAAGATCTCAACGATGCTCATTTTAATTTTTGATGCTGGAATTTCAACAACGTCACGGTGTGCCATGTTGGCGTTACGAATACGTGTTAACAAATCAGCGATTGGATCAGTCATAGACATCTATCGATATCCTCCTTTTATTTTTGAACGGACATAATGAAATGACACGCTCTTAACTATTATAGACCATTTCGGTCAATAACAGTTAAAAACGTGTCACTCTTTTAATTATAAGAGTAACGAACGTTTTTAATTTGCAAAATTACTTTGCAAATGGCATGCCCAAAAGTGTCAACAATGCGCGACCTTCTTCATCGTTTTGAGCTGTTGTAACCACAACAATGTCCAAGCCGCGAACGCGGTTAACTTGGTCAAAATCGATTTCAGGGAAGATCAATTGTTCACGAACACCCAAAGTGTAGTTACCACGACCATCGAAGGCCTTTGATGATACACCACGGAAGTCACGGACACGAGGCAATGAGATGTTGATCAACTTGTCTAAGAATTCATACATGCGTTCACCACGCAATGTAACCTTAGTTCCGATTGACATACCTTCACGCAAACGGAAACCAGCGATTGACTTCTTTGCCTTTGTGATAACTGGTTGTTGACCAGCAATCAACTTCAATTCTTCAACCGCTTCATCCAAGTTCTTTGAGTTTGACACCGCATCACCAACACCCATGTTAAGAACGATCTTTTCGATCTTAGGGGCTTGCATTGGTGATGAGAAGTTAAACTTTTCGATCAAAGCAGGTTGAACTTCATTAACATATTTTTCTTTTAATGCGTTAGCCATGAAAATGATTTCACCTTTCAATATTAGCCTAGTACGTTACCAGACTTTTTAGATACGCGAACTTTCTTGCCATCTTCAATCTTGAACGCAACCTTAGTTGGTTCGTTAGTTGAAGGGTCAAGCAATTGCACGTTTGATACATGGATTGGTGCTTCGATATCGATAACACCACCTTGTGGGTATTCGTTAGAAGGCTTTTGATGCTTCTTAACGATGTTCACGCCTTCGACAACAACGCGGTCCTTTGCAGCAACAGTCTTAGTGATTGTGCCTTCTTTTCCCTTGTCTTTGCCGGCAATGACGCGAACCTTATCACCTGTTTTTACAAACATGATTTGGCTCCTCCTTGTCAGTTTTAGAGCACTTCTGGTGCCAATGAAACGATACGCATAAAGTCTGCATCACGCAATTCACGTGCAACAGGGCCAAAGATACGCGTACCAACTGGTGACTTGTCGTCCTTTACGATAACAGCGGCATTTTCATCAAAGTTGATGTATGAACCGTCTGCACGACGAACGTCTGAAACAGTACGAACGATAACAGCCTTAACGACGTCACCCTTCTTTACGTTACCACCAGGGATAGCTTGCTTAACTGTGGCAACGATAACGTCACCAACACCAGCAAACTTACGGCCTGAACCACCGAGCACTTTAATCGTCAAGATTTCACGTGCGCCAGAGTTGTCAGCCACTTTTAAACGACTCTCTTGTTGAATCATGGTTCTTCCTCCTTAGTTAGCAATTAATTACGACGATTTGATAACGATCAAATTAAAGAATAACTGCCTCTTCAACGATCTTAACCAAACGGAAGTGCTTAGTTGCAGACAAAGGACGTGTTTCCATGATTTGGACAATATCGTTCATCTTAGCGCTATTGTTTTCATCATGGGCTTTAAACTTCTTTGTGTACTTAACACGCTTACCGTAAACGGCGTGGTTCACATAAGTATCAACAGCGACAGTGATTGTCTTGTCCATCTTATCTGAAACAACGCGGCCTTGGTAAACCTTACGAGCATTACGTTCTTCACTCATTTTTCAGCTTCTTCCTTTCGTCTTATTTGTTGGCGTTTGCCAATTCTTGCGCACGGATAACTGTCTTAACTCGTGCAATGTCCTTACGAACTTGTGCAATACGCGCCGTGTTTTCAAGTTGGCCAGTAGCCAATTGGAAACGTAGGTTGAATAATTCTTCCTTGAATTCGGCCTCGCGCTTTTGCAAATCCGCAAGTGACAATTCTTTCAATTCACTTGCTTTAGCCATTATTCAGCCTCCCGAGCAATAATCTTTGTACGTACAGGCAACTTGTGTTGTGCCAAACGCAATGCTTCACGTGCAGTTGCTTCAGGAACACCTGCAACTTCAAACATTACCTTACCACGCTTAACTGGTTCTACCCAACCTTCAGGTGAACCCTTACCGTTACCCATTCGAACACCGACACCTTTAGATGTATATGACTTGTGAGGGAAGATTTTGATCCAAACCTTACCACCACGCTTCATATAACGTGTCATTGCAATACGGGCAGCTTCAATTTGACGGTTTGTAATCCAGCTTGATGTTGTTGCTTGCAAGCCGAATTCACCGAACGTTACCGTCTTTCCACCTTTTGCTTCACCACGCATGTGGCCACGGTGTACACGACGGAATTTAACACGCTTTGGTACTAACATGTTCGCTTCCCTCCTTACTTACTGTTCTTCTTTTGTGGCAAAACATCACCACGGTAAATCCAAGTCTTGATACCCAAGTTACCGTAAGCAGTCATTGCTTCGTCCCATGAGTAATCGATATCAGCGCGCAAAGTATGCAAAGGCACAGTACCTTCAGTGTATTGTTCAACACGGGCAATATCTGCACCGTTCAAACGACCTGAAACCATTACCTTGATACCCTTAGCACCTGAACGTGTTGCACGTTGGATAGCACCACGCATCGCACGACGGAAAGCCACACGGCGTTCCAAATCACCAGCGATTTGTTGTCCAACCAAGTGTGCTGACAAGTCAGGCTTCTTGATTTCAACAATGTTGATGAAGACACGCTTTGAGCGTCCCTTTTCATCGACATCAGTCAACTTAGCCAATTGTGTACGAAGCTTTTCAACTTCTGAACCACCCTTACCGATAACCATTCCTGGCTTAGCAGTGTGGATAGATACGTCAACACGTGACTTTGTGCTACGTTCAATTTCAACGCGATCAACTGCGGCATCCGCTAAGTTCTTTTCGATGTACTTACGAATACGCAAGTCTTCGTGAAGTTGGTTAGCATAATCAGCCTTGTCAGCAAACCACTTTGCATCCCAGTCGCGAATAACGCCGACACGGAATCCAGTAGGGTTAATCTTTTGACCCATTACTTTGCCTCCTTCTCAGCAACCACAATTGTGATGTGGCTTGTACGCTTGTTGATTGGTGAAGCAGAACCCTTGGCACGGGGACGGAAACGCTTAAGCGTAGGTCCTTCGTTAGCAAAGGCTTCCTTCACGATAAGATCTTCTCGGTCTAATGAGAAGTTGTTTTCAGCATTAGCAACTGCTGAGTTCAAAACCTTGTAAATATCTTCAGTAGAAGTGTTAGGTAGGAACTTCAAAATTGCGTATGCTTCGTTAACGCTCTTACGACGAATTGTGTCAAGAACTAGGCGTGCCTTACGTGGGGCAACGCGAACGATCTTGGCTGTCGCGCGAGCTGAAGTAATTTGTTCAGCCATTTTTCAATTTCCTCCTTTATTTTTTACCGGTCTTCTTATCATCAGCCTTGTGGCCTTTGAATGTACGTGTTGGTACGAATTCGCCCAACTTATGACCAACCATGTCTTCTTGTACAAAAACCGGAACGTGCTTGCGACCATCATAAACGGCAATTGTAAAGCCGATGAAGCTTGGGAAGATTGTTGAACGACGTGACCAAGTCTTGATCACTGACTTCTTTTCAGAATCCGCTTGCGCTTCAATCTTCTTAAGCAAGTGTGGGTCCGCAAATGGTCCCTTTTTTAAACTACGAGCCATTAGTTGTCTCCTTTCCCTTACTTACTCTTACGACCGCGAACGATGAACTTCGTTGAAGCCTTCTTCTTGTCGCGAGTCTTCTTACCAGCAGTCTTCTTACCCCATGGTGACATAGGACTTGGACGACCAACAGGTGCTTTACCTTCACCACCACCGTGTGGGTGATCGTTAGGGTTCATAACTGATCCACGAACGTGTGGACGCTTTCCACGCCAACGGTTACGACCAGCCTTACCCCAGTTAATCAATGAGTGTTCAGCGTTACCAACTTCACCGATTGTTGCACGGTTAGTTGCCAAGATCAAACGTACTTCGCCTGAAGTCAAACGAACGATGACATACTTGCCATCCTTACCCAAGATTTGTGCTGAAGTTCCAGCAGAACGTGCCAATTGACCACCCTTACCAGGCTTCAATTCGATGTTGTGAATCAAAGTACCTTCAGGAATATTGCGCAATGGCAAGGCATTGCCGGGCTTAATGTCGGCATCAGGACCAGATTGTACTTTATCGCCAACCTTCAATCCCTTTGGCGCCAAGATATATGACTTAATACCATCTTCATATACAAGCAAAGCGATGTTTGCTGTACGGTTTGGATCGTATTCGATAGCCTTTACAGTAGCTGTCTTGTTATCCTTGATACGCTTGAAGTCCACCAAACGGTAGGCTTGCTTGTGTCCACCAGCGTGGTGGCGCACTGTCATACGACCAGAGTTGTTACGTGCACCAGTCTTTGACTTCTTTGCCAACAAGCTCTTTTCGGGCGTTGACTTCGTGATTTCAGCGAAATCTGAAGTCGTCATGTTACGACGTCCGTTAGAGGTTGGCTTATACTTCTTGATAGCCAATGTCTTTTCCTCCTATTTAGAATTAACCTTCGTTAAAGATTTGAATATCTTTTGAATCTTTTGACAACGTTACGGTTGCCTTCTTCAACTTACGTGTGTAACCAACGTAACGACCTTGGCGCTTCTTCTTACCGCGAACGTTAGCTGTGTTCAAGCCAGATACTTGAACGTCGAAGATCTCTTCAATTGCCTTCTTAATTTCAGGCTTTGTGGCACGAACATCGACTTCGAAGACATAGCGCTTACGTTCTGTTTGCGCCATTGATGCTTCAGTAATGATCGGGCGACGGATAATATCGCGTGCATCCATTAGGCAAGACCTCCTTGGATTTCTTCGATTGATGATTGAACAATCACCAGCTTATCTGCATTAACAACGTCAAGTACGTTAATACCCTTTGTTGTCATAACTTGAACGTTAGCCAAGTTACGTGCTGACAAGATTGCGTTTTCGTTGTCTTCATCAACAACTACTAATGTCTTTGTGTCAACTGACAAGTTAGCCAAAACCTTCTTGAAGTCTTGTGTCTTTGGTGCTTCGAATGACAAAGCATCAACAACAACCAACTTACCGTCAGCAAGCTTTTGTGACAAAACTGACTTCAAAGCCAATTGGTAAGACTTACGGTTAATACGGTAGGCATATGAACGAGGTGTTGGTCCGAAGACGATTCCACCACCACGGAATTGTGGTTCACGGATTGAACCGGCACGTGCACGACCAGTACCCTTTTGCTTCCAAGGCTTACGTCCACCACCAGAAACCGCTGAACGGTTCTTGACAGCATGAGTACCTTGACGCATTGATGCGCGTTGCATCAAAACTGCATCTGTGATAACGGCGTTGTTAGGTTCGATGGCGAAAACTGCATCGTTCAATTCGAGTTCAGCAGCTTGACTACCATCTTGCTTTAATACAGCAACTTTAGTCATGATTGATTGTTCTCCTTTCTATATAGTCTATATTAAGCTTCTTCAGCTGCGGCAGCTGGTGCTGAAACACCGGCCATCTTAACTTCAGGATGCTTTGCGTTAACCTTAACGGTTGACTTAATTGTCAATAGTGACTTGTTTGCGCCAGGTACGTTACCCTTCAACAACAACAAGTTGTTTTCAACGTCAACGTGGACGATAGCAACGTTTTGCATTGTGCGCTTGTGGTTTCCCATGCGTCCAGGCAAAAGCTTACCCTTGAAGACACGGTTGATGATAGCACCCATTGAACCTGGACGACGGTGGTAACGAGATCCGTGAGCCATTGGTCCACGTGATTGGCCATCCTTCTTGATGTTACCTTGGAAGCCATGTCCCTTCGTGATTCCAGTAACGTCGACGTATTCACCAGCTGCGAATGTATCAACCTTGATTTCATCCCCTGCGTTAAATTCGCCTTCCGCATTGCGGATTTCACGAACGTAGCGCTTAGGGGTCGTGTTTGCTTTTGAAGCGTGACCTTGTTCAGGTTTGTTTGACAAAACTGCGCGCTTGTCTTGGTAACCGAGTTGTACTGCATCATATCCGTCTGTTTCTACAGTTTTAACTTGCAAAACGACGTTTGGTGTAGCTTCAACAACAGTCACGGCGATCAATTCACCAGTTTCAGTGAAAACCTGAGTCATACCGACTTTGCGGCCTAAGATACCTTTAGTCATGACTAATCTCCTTAAATAATTTCTTGACTTATTTTTACCCTAACGGGTGCGAAGTTGTATTCGTTAAAATTACAACTTGATTTCGATTGCAACACCTGATGGCAATTCAAGCTTACGCAATGCGTCAACTGTCTTGTCAGTAGGGTTCACAATGTCGATCAAACGCTTGTGCGTGCGCATTTCGAATTGTTCGCGGCTATCCTTGTGCTTATGTGGTGAACGTAGAATTGTGTACAATGTACGTTCAGTTGGCAAAGGGATAGGACCAGCGATTTCTGCGCCCGTACGCTTGGCCGTTTCAACAATTTTTTCTGCTGATTGGTCCAAGATGCGGTGTTCGTATGCCTTCAAACGGATACGGATCTTCTTTTGTGCCATTATTTCGTGCCTCCTCGTTGATTTTGTAAATCAGCTAACTCCAATTAAAAACCGACAACACTGCTTGTGTTTTGCGCGCCCATGGCAACGCGGCCGCGCGTGTCGCAACCTTAATCATCATCGCTAAACATTGATACACCAGGCTTTCGGTAGGTTTATATGACTACTGTTCCAAAAGCGTACTTAACTACTATAACAGAAGAACCCTACATGCGCAAGGCTTTTATCAATTTAATTCTGCGACTTTTTCTTTTGACCAAAATTTATTAAAAGAAAAAACCGACAAAAATTTGTCGGTTTTTAACGCTTTGACATCTTAAATTCCAAAAAGGCATCATTATATCTTTCAGTCCACTTCTGACCTAAATCATCATAGACTTGCAGATTCTTAATCGTTTCATTGCTTGGATAGAATTGTGGATCATTACGCACTGCCTTTGGCAATAATGCCTTCGCTTTCGCGTTCGGCGTTGCGTAACCAATATATTCCGCATTCTGAGCAGCATTCTTAGGCTCACTCATAAAGTTCAAGAAAGCATAAGCCGCTTCTTTATGCTTGGCCGTCTTTGGCATCACAATATTATCAAACCAAAGGTTTGACCCCTCACTTGGCACAACATAGTGCAAATGCGGGTTATTATCAATGGCTTCGGCGGCTTCACCTGAATAGGTAACAGCCAGCCCTGCTTCATTTTGGGCCATATACATTTTAATTTCATCAGCAATAATGGCTTTGACGTTTGGCATCAGTGCTTCTAACTTCGCTTGCGCCGCAGCTAAATCAGCAACAGATTTCGTATTAACTGATTTATGCTGGGTAATCAACGCAACGCCCAAGGCATCACGCGCTGAATCGACAAGCAAAATCTGATTCCGGAATTTTGATGACCAGAGATCATCCCAATGTTGCACATCTTTCCCATCCACTAACTTGTCATTATAAATAATGCCGAGTGTGCCCCAAAAATAAGGCAATGAGTATTTGTTGTGGCGATCAAAAGATAAATTCATAAAACGCGGATCATAATTTTTAAGACCAGTTAACTTGCTATGATCCAACGGCAACAGCAAGTTTTCACGTTTCATTTTCTGAATCATGTAATCCGATGGCACCGCCAAATCATATGACGTGCCACCTTGTTTAATTTTAGTATACATGGCTTCATTGGAATCAAACGTCTCATAACTAATCTGATAGCCCGTTTCCTTGGTAAACTTGGCCATCAAATCAGGATCGAGATAATCACCCCAATTGTACAGGTTCAACACTTTGTCAGAAGACGCATCTGAACCTGTTTTAGTCGCAAGATATTGCTGAGTCCCAAATAGTCCCCCGACAACAATCAAGATGGCGACAACGCCAAGTAGCAACTTTTTCATATCACAGTCCCTCCGACGCTACCAACATAAGACGCGTCGCACGCTTCTTATTTTTTTCAGCACGTGTTGCAATCGCATAGTATACCAGCACCATAAGCAATGATATTAAAAACATCACGGCTGACAACGCGTTGATTTCAAGACTGACCCCTTGACGGGCACGAGAATAAATTTCAACAGACAATGTTGAGAACCCATTACCCGTGACAAAGAATGTCACCGCAAAATCATCTAATGAATACGTGAAGGCCATGAAGAAGCCAGCCAAAATACCTGGTGAAATCACCGGTAAGACCACACGGGTTAACATTTGCCAATTATTAGCACCCAAGTCTTTTGCGGCAGCAACAAGCGATTGATTCATTTCCTGAAGGCGCGGTAAGACCATCAACACAACGATTGGAATCGTAAACGCGATATGTGACAGCAAAACTGATGTAAAGCCTAGTGAGAAGCCCAGTACCGTGAAAAACACCAAGAATGACGCACCAATAATAACATCCGGTGACACCAACAAGACGTTATTCAACGATAAGAAGACATTCTTCACGAGGCCGTTTCTTAAATTGTACACGTATAAAGCCCCTGCCGTGCCAATCACACTTGATATCACTGACGCTGAAATAGCCAGTAAGAGCGTGCTGACAACAATTTCCATAATCCGCGTATCAGCAAACAGTTCACCGTAATGTTTCCAAGAGAAGCCATCCCAACCTTGCATGACATCCCCGGCATTAAATGAATAGATAATCAGGAAAAAGATGGGTAGGTATAGCAAGATAAAGACGAACCAGAGATAAATATTAGCCCATTTAATTTTTTTATGCATCCGCTCAACCTCGCTTTCTCGACGACTGACGCGCACGATCTCGTGTCAGAATCATCGTAATAACCATCGCAACAATTAAAATTACACCAATCGTCGAACCTAAACGCCAGTTTTGCGTCACTAAGAAATGCTCTTCAATTGCCGTACCCAAAGTAATCACTCGGTTACCACCGATGAGTCGTGTCACCATAAATAGTGACAAACTAGGAATAAAGACCGCTTGGATACCGGCTTTAACACCGGGCATCGACAACGGCATGATGACACGCCGAAGCGTCTGCCATTTGTTTGCGCCTAAATCACGACTAGCCTGCGCAAGACGTGGATTGATCTCGGCCAACGAATTAAAGATTGGTAGAATCATGAAGGAAATTTCAATGTAGGCCGCCACCAACAAGAAACTCCAGTTAGAAAACAAGAGTTGCTGCGGCACAATGCCCCATAAGCCCAAAAAATTATTGACCGTACCAGATTTTGATAACAAACCAATAAATGCATAAGTTTTGAGCAATAAGTTAATCCAAGTTGGCAAGATAATCAATAAGAGCCAGAATTGCTTATGCTTTAATTGATTTAAGAGATAAGCGGTCGGGTAACTGATCACCAGCGTAATGACCGTAATCAAGAAAGCATACCAGACTGAATTAATCGTCATTAACAAGTAAGTCCCACTACTAAAGTAGGTCTCATAGTTACGCAACGTAAAATGACCATCTTGGGTCGTTAATGATTGAAACAGCAACAATACAAGTGGCACAATGACAAATAGCACCAACCAAGCACCATAGGGCACCAGGTAGAATAATTGTCGCTGCTGTTTACGCTTTGACATCATCGCTATCATCCTCATAACTTTCCAAACGCGCGTCAAAGTCATCTTCTGATTCGTTAAAGCGCATGATATGAATATCTTCTGGATCAAACGTCAAGCCAACGCGTTCACCAATCGTTGATTTGTTTGTGGCTTGCACTTGCCATTCATTCCCATCATCATCAATAGCTGTGATTTCGTAATAATCACCACGGAATGACTGATCATCAATCGTGACCACCAACTTACCGTTTTCAACACTCGTCAAATCCAAATCTTCAGGACGAATAACCACTTCAACCTTTTCATTTGGTCGCATACCGGCGTCGACGTTTTCAAAGTCTTTACCCGTAAAGTGAACCAGATAGTCCGCCTTCATAACACCATCTAAAATATTAGATTCGCCAATAAAGTCAGCCACGAAGTGGTTGATTGGTTCATCATAAATATCTTCTGGTGAGCCATTTTGTTGGATGACCCCGTCATTCATGACATAAATCCAATCAGACATAGCCAACGCTTCTTCTTGATCATGTGTGACAAAGACAAACGTAATGCCCAAACGTTGTTGGATTTCGCGTAATTCATACTGCATGTCTTTACGCAACTTATAGTCCAACGCTGACAAAGGTTCATCCAACAATAGCACTTCCGGATCATTCGCTAATGCTCGCGCAATGGCAACACGCTGCTTTTGGCCACCTGACAATTCATTAATTTCACGATCCGCATACGCTGACAGCTTAACGAGGTCCAGCATTTCCATGACTTTTGTCTTGATATCAGCTTTATTCATGCCCTTAATGCTAGGGCCAAAGGCAACATTATCAAAAACATCCATATTGGGGAATAGGCCATAATCTTGAAAAACCGTATTCATATGCCGTTTTTCAACCGGCACGTCATTGATCACGTTTCCCTCAAACAATATCTCGCCATGTGTCGGCGTTAATTGGCCTGAAATTAAATTAAGAATCGTAGTCTTTCCCGATCCTGAAGGCCCTAGCAACGTGTAAAACTTACCCGCTTCTAGCGCTAAATCAATGTTCTTTAGAACTTCGTTGTCATCATAAGATAAACCAACGTTCTTAAATTCAATAATTGGTGTTGATGTGTTAGTCAATTCCCAACCCTCACTTTTAGTCAATAGAACTATTGTATCAAGAAAAGCACGCAAGTTCATTACCTGCGTGCTTTTCTTATGATAAGATTTTATGTTGTTTTTCCACTAAAACAATTGCAATCGTCATCAAAATGAACAAAATGATCATCACCACGATTTGCGGTACCCAACTATGGAACCAACCATAACCATAACCAAATAACGCTGGCCCTAGGGCAGCAATGACATACCCACCACTTTGCGCCATACCAGATAATTCTGCGGTTTGAATTGGTGTCGTTGTTTTCAAGCTAAAGGTTGTCATGAGATAAGGGAATAAAATCGACGTGCTTACCCCAATCAATAGATTGACACTTAACCAATAGCCAAAATGGTTATTGGGCACTAAGAGCAACAGATAGCCCACAATCCCAATCACCGAAGACACACCAACCAACCATTGCCGACCAACAGACGATAAACGGGCAACAATCGTTGGAACTGTCAGAGCAAACGGTAACCCGATCAAGGCATTAATACCGGCAAACACACTCGCGACTGATGCCGATAGACCAGTTTGAATCGCCATTGTCGGTCCCCAAGCCATTAAAATGTAAAACATAGCCGATTGGACACCAGCAAAATACAACAGCAACCACGCATACCGATTACGCCAAACATGCGCATTTTTTGGTCGCTTCACACCAGTTGGTGTAGTGGCTAATGAGTGCGGATGCTTGGCAGCAAAGCGCACATTGGGTAACCACACTAGAAAAGCAATACCGATTACCGTTGTTAATAACAAAATAAACACGTGCCAATGCGTTGCTTCAGCAATCGGCGCCGATAACCCTGCACCAACTGCGGTGGCTAACATCATACTAAAGGTAAACGTTGACGTCATCGGCCCAACTTTATTGGGAAAGTACAACCGAATCACACTGGGCAAGAGGACATTCATATGGGCGATTCCAACCCCAATCAATAATGTCCCAATATAAAGGAGCGGTGTGTTGATAATCCGAATCCACGAGCCGACAACCATCACAACCAGCATCACGGCAAAAGTCCGTTCTAAGCCTAACTTTTCTGCTGTCTTTGGTGCAATAGAGGAAAAAATTGCAAAGGCGATCAGTGGTATTGTCGTCAAAATACCAAGCTGGCCAACTGGGACGTGTTGTGTTTTGGCGATATGTGAAATAATCGGTGGAATCGACGTAAACGGAATACGCAAGACCATACCAATCACGATAATGCCCGGTATCAAAAACTTACTGTGCTGTTTCAGCATAAATTCTCCTCAATTTATCGACACAAAACGGCGTCACCCGATTGGGTGACGCCGTTTTAACTGGACCGTCTGTCAGTATTATCTACTGAATAAACTCATAATCTACGGTATCAGATTAATAGCATTAATCTTCTTTGTTACCGCTGTTCTTGATAATTTCGTCTTGGATGTTCTTTGGCACAGCTTCATAGTGATCAAAGACCATTTGGAATGTACCACGACCTTGTGTTGCTGAACGCAAAGTCGTTGCATAACCAAACATTTCTGACAAAGGCACCTTCGCCTTAACTGCCAAAACAGGACCACGAGATTCTTGACCTTCGATCATACCACGGCGTGCTGAAACGTGTCCCATCACATCACCAAGGTTATCTTCAGGGGCAACAATGTCAACCGCCATGATTGGTTCAAGAATAACTGCACCGGCTGTCTTTGAAGCTTCCTTCAAGGCCAATGAGGCAGCAATCTTAAAGGCTGCTTCAGAAGAATCGACATCGTGGTATGAACCATCATACAACTTAGCCTTCAAGTCAACCAATGGGAATCCAGCCAAAGGACCAGCATTCAAAGCATCCTTCAAACCAGCTTCAACTGATGGAATGTATTCACGAGGCACAACACCACCGACGATGGCGTCTTCGAATTCGAAGCCGGCACCTTCTTCGTTTGGTGAGAATTCGATGTAAACATCACCATATTGTCCCTTACCACCAGATTGACGCTTGAAGTATCCACGCGCTTGCACTGTTTGTGTAAAGGCTTCACGGTAAGCAACTTGTGGGGCACCAACTGTTGCTTCAACGTTGAATTCACGGCGCATACGATCAACCATGATATCCAATTGCAATTCACCCATACCAGCGATCAAAGTATCACCAGTTTCAGGGTTTGTTGTGGCACGGAATGATGGATCTTCTTCCGCCAACTTTTGGATGGCATTTGACAACTTGTCTTGGTCAGCCTTAGTCTTTGGTTCGATAGCCAATTCGATAACTGGTTCTGGGAATTCCATTGATTCAAGAATCAATTGGTGGTCCACAGCAGTCAAAGAATCACCAGTTGTTGTGTTCTTCAAACCGATTGCCGCAGCAATATCACCAGAGAAGACTTCTTCGATTTCTGTACGTGATGTCGCGTGCATTTGTAGCAAACGACCAACACGTTCACGTGTGTCAGAAGATGTGTTTTGTACGTATGAACCTGATTGCAAAGTACCAGTATACACACGCATAAATGTCAAACGACCAACGAAAGGATCAGTCATGATCTTAAATGCCAAAGCAGCAAATGGCTTGTTATCATCGGCAATCAATTCAACTTCTTCACCAGTCTTTGGATCAGTAGCAGTATATGGCTTAACATCCAAAGGTCCTGGCAAGTAGTCAACAACCGCGTCCAACATCATTTGCACACCCTTATCCTTGTAGGCTGAACCTGCAAGCACTGGGTAGAATTGCAATGCCAAAGTGGCACGACGGATCGCTGCCTTCAATTCATCAACAGAAATGTCTTCACCTTCAAGGTACTTTTCCATCAATTCATCATCAACATCAGCAACTGCTTCGATCAACGTGTTACGCTTTTCTTCGGCTAGTTCCTTCAATTCGGCAGGGATTTCACGTGGTTCCCACTTTTCACCCAAGTCATCAACTGGGTAGTAAGCTTCTTGTGTAATCAAGTCAATGATAGCTTCGAAGTCATCTTCGGCACCGATTGGCCATTGGATAGCTTCAGCATTAACTTGCAAACGTTCATGAATTGAGTCAACTGACATTTCAAAGTCAGCACCCATCTTATCCATCTTGTTAACGAAGACAATACGTGGCACGTCATATGTTGTAGCTTGACGCCAAACAGTTTCTGTTTGTGGTTCAACACCGGCAGCACCATCAAGCACGGCTACGGCACCATCAAGCACACGCAAAGCACGTTCAACTTCGATTGTGAAGTCCACGTGACCTGGTGTATCGATGATGTTAACACGGTAAGGTGTCTTAGCGAATTGGTCAAAGAATCCACGCCATACCGCTGTTGTAGCGGCTGATTGGATTGTGATTCCACGTTCCTTTTCTTGTTCCATGAAATCCATTTGTGAAGCACCATCGTGTGTTTCACCAATCTTGTGAATTTTACCTGTGTAGTACAAGATACGTTCCGTAGTGGTTGTCTTACCCGCATCGATGTGGGCCATGATACCAATGTTACGTGTACGTTCTAGTGGGTATTCACGTTTTGCCATTGTGAGTTATCTCCTGGTTTTTGTTCTATATGCAACAAAAAGCGACACAGAATTGTGTTCGCTTTTTGACGGTAAAAGCCAATAGCGTTTTACCATCTACTGTCATTTTACACTATTTATTGTGACCGTGAACAATTAAATTCTAAGCAACAATAAATCAACGTAAGCAGTCATGACACAAACTGAATTGCGCCACGCATTTTACCAACGATAGTGCGCAAATGCACGGTTAGCTTCAGCCATCTTGTGTGTGTCTTCGCGCTTCTTTACAGATGCACCAGTGTCATTAGCGGCGTCCATGATTTCCTTAGCCAAACGTTCATCCATTGTGTGTTCGTTACGCAAACGTGAGTAGTTTACCAACCAACGCAATCCCAATGTTGTACGACGGTCTGGGCGTACTTCGATTGGCACTTGGTAGTTAGATCCACCAACACGGCGAGCCTTAACTTCCAATACTGGCATGATGTTTTCCATAGCTTGTTCGAAAACTTCCAATGGATCGTTACCAGTAGCTTCCTTGATACGATCAAAAGCATCGTACAAGATAGTTGACGCAGTTCCACGCTTACCATCAAGCATCAACTTGTTGATCAAACGTGAAACGAGCTTTGAGTTGTAAATTGGGTCAGGCAAAACTTCCTGACGCTTAGTATAACCTTTACGTGGCATTTGTCAGTCTCCTTCTTACTTCTTTGGCGCCTTTGTGCCGTACTTTGAACGTGATGTCTTACGTCCATCAACACCAGCTGTATCCAATGCACCACGGATGATGTGGTAACGTACACCAGGCAAATCCTTAACACGACCACCACGGATCAAAACAACAGAGTGTTCTTGCAAGTTGTGACCAATACCTGGGATATATGCTGTAACTTCGTACAAGTTTGAAAGACGAACACGGGCGTACTTACGCAAAGCTGAGTTAGGCTTCTTTGGTGTCATTGTACCAACACGTGTTGCAACACCACGCTTTTGTGGTGCAACATTGTTTGTTGCTTTCTTCTTCATTGAGTTATAGCCGAAGTTCAAAGCTGGTGACTTTGACTTAGTCGCCTTTGACTTACGAGGCTTGCGAACCAATTGGTTAATTGTAGGCATGCTACGGTCTCCTTAAAATTTTATTAGTTACACAGTTCCAGGTGTGTCATTTCTGTCTTTAAACAAAAATGCTTACTGGAAATCTGCTGACAATTGCCTTTACAGCGCCGTTCAGCACGTTGTGAATAGCTCACAGAACAGATTACTTAAAAGCACGTCCAATATATTACCAGATTGACAGTGATTGTCAATAGGTTTAACAGCATCTCTTTAAAATTTGTGGAAAACAGTTGCTCTTAACAAGTATTTTCCACAACGACTGCGTATGATACCTTATGACTATACTCGTTATCTTTCTACTCAATACTTGTTTCATCTCAAGTATCATGTGCCTCAACGATCGCTTAACTCACAAAATCCCCTTAACTACGCAACGCTCATTTTGTTGGCATTGTGGGCATGTATTGGCTTGGTTTGATCTCATCCCTATCGTGTCGGCACTGTTAACCAAAAGCCGCTGTCGCTATTGCCAACACCACTACGGTTATACTTACGTCTTATTTGAATGCCTTGGGGGTATTATTGGGACTTGGCTATTCCCTGAACCAGAACTATGGCTAACAGCTCTGTGTCTCTTTTTTCTGGCTTTGGAAGACTGGGACCAACAGACCATTCACGCCAATCTACTCTACCCTTGGCTGGCTTACTTGGTATGGACACGTTGGGAAACGCCTCAACTGCTAGTCGTTGGCATGTTTGCCCTGATTTGTCTGTGGCTAATTTACGTGCGCCACGCCCTAGGTAGCGGGGACTTTCCCGTCCTGATGGTGATTGGTTTAGTGTCATCCCCCATGATTTTGGCGCTGACGCTCCTTACCGCAGCACTCCTGACTTATGGTTATCTCCACTATTATACGCGACGATGCGCCCCGTTTGTGCCCTTTTTACTCGTGGGTTGGCTGATTGTCAGCGCCATTGAAAAAGTGACCACATACGTGATGTGATCACTTTTGTTAAGCATGTGTGATGACTTTTTTCTGTGGCTTAATGGTGATGTTAATATCGCCTTGTTTTGCCCCAATCGTCACAACACTATCAGTGGTAATATTGCCACGCAATAGCGCTTCACTTAATGCATCTTCAACTTTTGTTTGTAAGACACGACGAATTGGTCGTGCCCCATATTCTGGATCAAATCCGGCATCAGCAATCACATCAATCGCGGCTGGTGTGATTTTAACTGAAATTCCTTGTTCAGCAACCCGTTGTAAGATATCACGGCTCATGAGCTTCACAATCGTATGAATTTCAGGCTTCGTTAACGGCTCAAAGACGACCGCCTCATCTAGTCGGTTAATAAATTCAGGTCGGAAGGTTTCTTTCAACGTTTCACGAATTTTTTCAGCAACCGCGGCGTTATCATTTTTCAAGTCAACGGCCCCAAAGCCCATGGCTTTTTCATCACGTAATCTTGTTGCCCCAAGGTTTGACGTCATGATAATAATCGTATTTCGAAAATCAACCTTGCGCCCCTTAGAATCTGTTAAGAAACCATCATCAAACACTTGCAACATGAGGTTGAAAATATCCTGATGTGCCTTTTCAGCTTCATCTAACAAGATAACGGAATAAGGATGATTACGGACTTGCTCTGTGAGTTGACCACCCTCATCATAGCCAACATAACCAGGCGCTGAGCCGATCAAACGTGAAGCTGACCAACGCTCTTGATATTCAGACATATCGATCCGAATCATATTATCTTCATTACCAAAGACCGCTTCGGCTAAAGCTTTGGCCAATTCTGTTTTACCAACCCCTGTTGGCCCCAAAAACATAAAAGTCCCAATTGGACGACTTGGATCTTTCAGGCCAGAACGAGCACGACGAATGGCACGCGCAACCGCAGAAATAGCTTGCTTTTGTCCCACCACACGGCGACCCAACACGGCTTCCAGATTAACGAGTCGTTGCTTTTCGTTCTTTTCAAGTTGTGTTAGTGGCACACCTGTCTGCTGTGAAATCACTTCCGCGATATCTTCAGCCGTCACGTGTAAATCGTATTGTGGCCGGTCAGCCGCTGTTTGATTGGCCATTTTCGCGGCTAACTTATCTAACTTGTTTTTGACTTTCATTTCTTCAGCACGCAGATCGGCCGCCTTTTCAAAGTCAAGTGCCGTAATGGCTTGATCCTTCGCTTCTGTCAATTCAGCTAAACGTAACTGGTTTTTTTGCAGGGCATTTGGCTTATCAACCGCATCAATACGTACTTTAGCCCCAGCTTCATCCATCAAATCAATTGCCTTGTCGGGCAAGAAACGATCCGTAATATAACGTGATGATAGTTTCACGGCTGCTGCAATCGCTTCATCATCGATTTGCACTTGATGATGCGCTTCAAACTTTGGTCGAATGCCGGTCAAAATCGCAATGGCGTCTGCTTGTGAGGGTTCATTGACCGTCACTGGTGCAAAACGCCGTTCCAAAGCAGCATCTGACTCCACATACTTTTGATATTCGTCAAAAGTCGTGGCGCCTAATGTTTGAATTTCACCACGTGCTAACGCTGGCTTTAAAATGTTAGAGGCATCGATCGCGCCTTCAGCACCACCAGCACCAATCAACGTGTGAAGTTCATCAATAAACAAAATGACTTGTCCATCATGATAAATTTCATCAATGATCTTTTTTAAGCGATCTTCAAATTCACCACGATATTTTGTCCCGGCAACTAGTGAACCCATATCCAATGCCATCAGGCGCTTGTTTTTAAGTGAATCAGGCACATCATTGGTCACAATACGTTGCGCCAAGCCTTCAGCAATTGCTGTTTTTCCAACACCAGGTTCGCCAATCAAAACCGGATTATTCTTCGTCCGCCGTGACAAAATCTGTACGACACGTCGCACTTCACTCGAACGCCCGACAATCGGATCCATCTTGTTATCCTTGGCTAATTGCGTTAAATCACGTGCCAAACCGTCTAATGTGGGCGTACCCTGTGGCTGCTGGCGATCATGTTGTTTCATTTGCTTGCGCACGTCCGTCACACCTAACTTACGTAGGATTGCACGCCGCATTTCTTGCAAGTTGGCATCCAAAGCCAGCAAAATACGTGATGATAAAATACTTTCATCTTGTAAGAGTGCTAAGAGGATATGCTCTGTGCCAACTCGCGGTTGGGCTAACGCCCGTGATTCTTCACCTGCTTGTCGTAAAATATCAGCCGCCTTTGGTGAATAAGGAAGATAACTATTTTTGTCATAACGTGCTGTCATGCCATAGCCAGTAAAGTGTTCAATTTCTTCACGAATATCGTCATCCGTCACATTAAACTGGCCTAAAATTTTACTCGCGATACCTTCTTTTTCAATCGCTAAAGCAAGCAAGAGGTGTTCTGTCCCAACAGCCTGATGCTTAAAATATTTTGCCTGTTCTTGTGCTAAAACGAGGACGTTTTGCGCACTAGGTGTGTATGTGTTATCCATATTATGCCCTCCATTTTTTAAGGCAATCGCGTCTCAGATTGACTTATATTATAACGCACGTGACGGGGTTTAGAAACTAATCTGTTTCATAATGCAAAAAGCCGAAACAATCGTTTCGACCTTTATGGGTTAATTTGGGTTTTTTAAACTCAATTGCCATTGCAAATAGGCATTAATGAACGGATCTAAGTCCCCATCAAGTACTTGTTGCGGCTGATTGGTTTCGTAGTTCGTTCGATGATCTTTGACCATCTGATAAGGATGTAAGACATACGACCGAATTTGTGATCCCCAGCCGTTTTCCATCTTTTCACCCGTTAAGGCGGCACGTTCCGCTGCTTGCTTTTCTAATTCAAGCTGGTACAACTTCCCCTTCAACAAACGCATAGCATAGTCACGGTTACCGTACTGCGTCCGTTCAACAGTTGATGACACAACGATACCGGTTGGTTCGTGCGTCAATCGGACACCGGTTGACACCTTGTTGACGTTTTGTCCACCGGCACCACCTGAACGGAAAACATCCATCTTGATGTCATCATCACGGACTTCAACTTCAATCGTGTCATCCAATTCCGGCATCACATCGACACTGACGAAACTCGTATGACGACGACCCGCTGAATCAAATGGTGAGATACGCACAAAGCGGTGCACACCCTTTTCACTCCGTAAGAAGCCATAAGCATTGTGCCCAGAAATCTTAATAGTCGCACTATCAATCCCTGCTTCGTCACCAGCGTGATAATCTAACACTTCCACTTGGAAGCCATGCTGCTGAGCCCAACGCGTGTACATCCGATACAAGTTGGCACCCCAGTCAGTTGATTCGGTACCACCAGATCCTGGATGCACTTCCAAAATGGCATTGTTGGCATCATAAGGTTCAGTTAACAGTTGTTCCAAATTGTAGGCTTCAACATCTTTTTGAACCTTTTCCACACTGGCCGCTAATTCGGCTGCAGTATCCTCATCTTCCGGATCTTCAGACAACATTTCAATGAGTACAGCGATTTCTTCTGCCTGATTTGTCAAGTTTAAGAATGAATCCCGACGATTCTTCAAAATATTATTTTCTTCAATGACTTTTTGTGCCTTAACATTATCATCCCAAAAACCTGGTTCTGTCATGCGGTTTTCAAAATCAGCGATTTCTTCTGTTAACGCTTCCAGATCCAGTGTGCCACGAAAACGGGCAATATTTTCTTCGATATCTGCTAAAGCATGTTTAGCATCAATAATTTCCATTCCAGTATCCCTTCAAAACAAAAACGAACACAAGGTTCGTTATAATTATGCAACCGTCAACCATCAGGCATGGTAACTCTTAAGCTTGTAAGTTTTGACGGATTTCTGCTTTCATAAAGGTGCGTGTCGCATCATATTCAACATCAGCAATCATTTTGTTGAAGTTGTCAAACGCTTCGTTTTGATATTCAATCAGTGGGTTCAATTGCCCATAACCACGAAGGCCAACACCCTGACGCAAACGATCTAAGGCATCGATGTGGTCTGTCCAATGTTGATCAATGGCACGGAGAATGACCACTTTTTCAAATTCTAACATTTGTGCCGGATCATAGAGTTGACCCTGCTTAACACGATAATTTTCTTTTGCTAAGTTTAATAGCAATGCCTTGATGCCATCACGGTCTAACCCTTTTAACTGGGCAACCGAAATATCATTTTCATTCACCAAAACATTACCGGCGAAGGTAACGATTTGATCCAAATGCCATTCCGCTGGCTTCTTACCTTTGGTTTGTGCATCAACGACACGATTAATTGTCCGTTCAACCATTGGCATGAGGACCCAATCCAATGATTTTGTTTCATCAATGACGATATCACGTTGACGATACATTAATTCACGTTGTTCACGGACAACATCATCATATTGCAACACGTTTTTACGCGTATCGTAGTTGTTACCTTCGACACGCTTTTGGGCTGATTCAACAGAACGGGTGATCAAACGATTCTTAATCACTGTTTCTTCTTCATCCAAATTCATACGTTCCCAAATCAGACGAATACGTTCTGCACCGAAACGAATCATCAAATCATCTTCCAATGACAAGAAGAATTGTGAGAAGCCTTCATCACCTTGACGACCAGCACGACCACGTAACTGGTTATCAATTCGGCGAGATTCATGACGTTCTGTGGCAATCACAGCTAGCCCACCTAATTCGGACACACCAGGGCCAAGCTTAATATCTGTTCCACGTCCCGCCATGTTAGTCGCAACTGTTACGGCCCCACGTTGTCCCGCGTTAGCGATAATTTCAGCTTCTTTGGCGTTATTTTTGGCATTCAATACGTTATGTGGGACATTTTGTGCCATCAAAATTTTCGACAACAATTCAGATGATTCAACAGACCCTGTCCCAATTAAAATGGGTTGCCCCTTGGCGTGTAATTCTTGGATTAATTTAACCACCGCGTTGTACTTAGCACGCATTGATGGGTACAACAAATCCGGATAATCCACACGCTTAACTGGTCGGTTAGTTGGAATCGTAATGACTTCCATGTTGTAGATTTCGCGTAGTTCTTCTTCTTCAGTCTTGGCTGTTCCCGTCATACCAGACAGTTTCTTATACATACGGAACAAATTCTGATACGTAATTTGTGCCATTGACTTATTTTCTTCTTGAATTTCAACGCCTTCTTTGGCTTCAATTGCTTGATGCAAGCCATCCGACAAACGTGTGCCTTCAGAAATACGACCCGTTGACTGGTCAATTAACTTGACTTCGCCATCTTGTACCACATAGTCTTTATCATTAATGTAGTTAAAGTTCGCACGAAGTGCTTGGTCAATATGGTGCGTTAAGGCTGTATCGCCAGCAGCATATAAATTGTCCAAATTAAAGAAGACCTCTGCCTTATGAATCCCTTCATTGGTCATCATCGTTGTCTTAGCTTCTTCATCAATTTTATAATCTTCGTCGCGTACAAGTGTTTTTACAAAACGGTCAGCCCGTGCATACAATTGTGAAACACCTGATCCAGGTCCTGAAATGATCAAAGGTGTCCGCGCCGTATCGATTAAAATTGAATCCGCTTCATCAATCAACGCAAAGTTTAACCCACGTTGCATCACGCGCTCCTCGGCACGATGCACCATGTTATCACGCAAATAATCAAACCCAATGTTAAAGTTTGTTGAATAAGTGATATCGGCATTATACGCTGCTCGTTTTTCATCAGCTGGCGCATCACCGACATTCACACCAACAGTTAGGCCAAGCCAATTATAAAGCTGACCCATTTGCTCAGCATCTCGCGCTGACAAATAATCGTTGACAGTCACCACATGCACACCACGACCTGATAAGGCATTCAAATAAACCGCCATCGTTGCTGTTAGTGTCTTACCTTCACCGGTACGCATTTCCGCTAAATTACCACCATGCAACACCGCAGCACCCATAATTTGAACACGGAATGGGTACAGTCCTAAGACACGCTTAGCACCTTCACGCGCAACTGCAAAAGCTTCTGGTAATATCTCATCTAATACCTTTGATAGGGCTTTATTTTGTTTATCCTTATCTGTTGTAGCAGCTACCGCTGCTGCAATTTTTTCCTGGAAAAATGGCGTTTTAGCTTGTAATTGCGCATCAGTTAATGCTGACATTTCATCAGCGTAACTTTCAACTTGATCGGCAATATTGTTTAATTTTTTTAGTTGTTTTTTTGAATTATCAACTAATTTACGTATTGGATTTGCCATTGTTTTTAGCACACAACCTGAATTAGTTGCGTGTGTCTCCTCTGAAATATGAATTTGTGTGTTCTACCGCACAATAGTCTATTATAAATTGTAGCAAAAAAAGCCCAATAAATATAGGCTTTTCATCGATTAATAATGTGCTGTTGCCGCTAATGTTGTTTGCCCACCCATGTAAGGCCGTAGCACTTCAGGAATTGTGACTGTGCCATCTTCATTCTGATAGTTTTCCAAAATGGCTGCGACCGTCCGACCAACGGCTAGTCCTGATCCATTTAATGTGTGCACCAACTGCAATTTATCATTGTCATCGCGATACGTAATGTGCATGCGACGTGCTTGGAAGTCCTCTGTGTTTGATACTGATGAAATTTCGCGATAAACCTTTTGTTGCGGCATCCACACTTCAATATCATAAGTCTTTGCTGCTGAGAAGCCCATATCCCCCGTTGATAGCATCACGACATGATAAGGAAGACCTAGCTTTTGCAAAATGTTTTCCGCATTGGCTGTCATGCTTTCCAATTCGGCATATGATTGTTCCGGCTTAGTAAACTTCACCATTTCCACCTTATTGAATTGGTGCAAACGAATCAAGCCACGCGTATCTTTTCCAGCTGCCCCAGCTTCCTTACGGAATGATGGTGATAACGCAGTAAATTTGATTGGTAAGTTTTCGCTCGGGATTGTTTCTCCAGCATAATAGTTTGTCAGTGGTACTTCTGCTGTTGGAATATAAGTTTGGGCCAACCCTTCTACACGGTAAGCATCATCTTGAAACTTCGGATACTGTCCCGTACCAAACATCGCTGTATCATTGACCACAATTGGGGTAATCATTTCGGTATACCCTTCTTGTCGATGTTCATCAAGCATAAAGTTGTAAACAGCACGCTCCAAACGGGCCCCGTCACCAACATAATACAAGAAACGAGCTCCAGAAACCTTAGCGCCACGTTCGAAATCTAAAATGCCCAGTGCTTCCCCAATTTCATAGTGCGCTTTCAACCAACTTGGTGTGTCCGCCAAAGCATGTGGTCGTGTGCCATAGTCAGCTGGCTCCCAAACGCGCTGCTCAACATTTGCTGTATCGTCTGGGCCAACTGGTACTTCTGGCGCTGCTAAATTAGGCAAATGGGCCGCCAAATTTTTCACTGCCTCATCCAACTCTGCTTGACGTGCATCTAAGGCTTTAATTTCCGCACCAACTTGTTGCATCGCCGCAATGGCTTCGCTTGCATCTTCTTTGTTACGCTTAGCATACGCAATCTTATCCGACACAGCGTTCCGTTGTGCCTTCAAATTTTCAACTTGTTGGATGGCTTCTCGCCGTTCTTGATCCAAGGCCAACAACTCTTGTAACCTTTCTGCTGGTACACCCCGATCAAGCAACCGTTGCGTTGCCTCAGCTTCATTTTTGCGCAAATACTTCATGTCTAACATTATTCTGCTCCTTTAATTTTAAAGTCTAATATAAAAGCGCGTTGCCATCCCATCCAACAGGACAAGGGACGAAAACGCGCTTCCGTGGTACCACCCAGATTTTGTACACAAAAAGCGTACAACACTCATTTTCTGATAACGGAGAGTTCCGAGTGGCATTACCCACTAAACGTGACTTACTGGAGTTTCGGCGTATTGTTTCTCATCAACCAACAATTTTCTGAAAGTGCCTAATTATGGTAAGCTATTATCCCTATTGTAACGAAAAAAAAAATAAAAGGCAAGATTCATTTACACAAGAAAAGAGAGGTAGCTTTGCGCTACCTCTCCTTATTT
>NZ_CP042420.1:452500-532500 GCF_007954625.1 Leuconostoc lactis
ATCCTTAGAAAGGAGGTGATCCAGCCGCAGGTTCTCCTACGGCTACCTTGTTACGACTTCACCCTAGTCATCTGTCCTGCCTTAGACGGCTCCCTCCATAAGGTTAGGCCACCGGCTTTGGGCATTACAAACTCCCATGGTGTGACGGGCGGTGTGTACAAGACCCGGGAACGTATTCACCGCGGCGTGCTGATCCGCGATTACTAGCGATTCCGACTTCGTGCAGTCGAGTTGCAGACTGCAGTCCGAACTGAGACGTACTTTAAGAGATTAGCTCACCCTCGCGGGTTGGCAACTCGTTGTATACGCCATTGTAGCACGTGTGTAGCCCAGGTCATAAGGGGCATGATGATCTGACGTCGTCCCCGCCTTCCTCCGGTTTGTCACCGGCAGTCTCGCTAGAGTGCCCAACTGAATGCTGGCAACTAACAATAAGGGTTGCGCTCGTTGCGGGACTTAACCCAACATCTCACGACACGAGCTGACGACGACCATGCACCACCTGTCACTTTGTCTCCGAAGAGAACACTTCTATCTCTAAAAGCTTCAAAGGATGTCAAGACCTGGTAAGGTTCTTCGCGTTGCTTCGAATTAAACCACATGCTCCACCGCTTGTGCGGGTCCCCGTCAATTCCTTTGAGTTTCAACCTTGCGGTCGTACTCCCCAGGCGGAATACTTAATGCGTTAGCTTCGGCACTAAGAGGCGGAAACCTCCTAACACCTAGTATTCATCGTTTACGGTGTGGACTACCAGGGTATCTAATCCTGTTTGCTACCCACACTTTCGAGCCTCAACGTCAGTTGTTGTCCAGTAAGCCGCCTTCGCCACTGGTGTTCTTCCATATATCTACGCATTCCACCGCTACACATGGAGTTCCACTTACCTCTACAACACTCAAGTTAACCAGTTTCCAATGCCATTCCGGAGTTGAGCTCCGGGCTTTCACATCAGACTTAATCAACCGTCTGCGCTCGCTTTACGCCCAATAAATCCGGATAACGCTCGGGACATACGTATTACCGCGGCTGCTGGCACGTATTTAGCCGTCCCTTTCTGGTATGGTACCGTCGAACTAAAATCATTCCCTATTCTAGCATTTCTTCCCATACAACAGTGCTTTACGACCCTAAAGCCTTCATCACACACGCGGCGTTGCTCCATCAGGCTTTCGCCCATTGTGGAAGATTCCCTACTGCAGCCTCCCGTAGGAGTTTGGGCCGTGTCTCAGTCCCAATGTGGCCGATCAGTCTCTCAACTCGGCTATGCATCATTGTCTTGGTAGGCCTTTACCCCACCAACTAACTAATGCACCGCGGACCCATCTCTAGGTGACGCCGTAGCGCCTTTCAACTTTGTATCATGCGATACTAAGTTTTATTCGGTATTAGCATCTGTTTCCAAATGTTATCCCCAGCCTTGAGGCAGGTTATCCACGTGTTACTCACCCGTTCGCCACTCGCTTGAAAGGTGCAAGCACCTTTCGCTGCGCGTTCGACTTGCATGTATTAGGCACGCCGCCAGCGTTCATCCTGAGCCAGGATCAAACTCTCAATTTAAATGAATTAAATTCATCGTTTGAAGATGTACTCTTCGATTAAACTGACTAATTGCTATATCTCTATAACGACTATCCGTTTATTGTTTGTTACGAATTGACTTCGCAAATTTGTTTCAGTTATTACTGCTAATAACTAGTAACAGATTCGTTTGTTCAAAGTTTTGTTCAGTTTTCAATGTGCTACTTGTTGTCGCTGAGACAACTATATTATCTTATCACGTGGTTGATTACTTGTCAACACCTTTTTTCAAAATGTTTTTTCGTAATCGCCCCCGCTGCGCTTTCGCACCGCTAAGACAACTTTATTATTCTACTACGTTGCGTTTCGCTTGTCAACTACTTCTTTCGAAATTTCTTTCAGAAATCTCTCACTGTAACCGCTTGCTTGTCCGCCGCCGTTAGAACATATACTAATATACCGCCTTTATCCCCCTGCGTCAACCCCTTTTTTACTCCTTTTTTACACGTTCGTTTTATACCTTTGTTGGCTTTTTTATCACTTTATTTGTTCGTTTTTTATTCAATATATACTGATAACACCATCTATAAGTTTGTCTTTGTATAAGCAATGAATAATAAAAAAACCGCCGAAGCGGTTTTTACTTGGCGCGATGCCATCGCTGCCCTTGTGGTGTATCTTCTATGATAATACCTAATGTCTTGAGTTGATCGCGTAGTTCATCTGATGTTTGATAATCTTGCGATGTCCGCGCAATGGCACGGGCATCAATTAGACGACGTTGTTCAACCGTCAGATCTGACGCTCCTGATAAACCATCAATTCCCAAAACACCCATCAACGTCTCAATTGTCGTTAACAGTGTTTTAACCGTATTATCGTAAACAGTTGTTGCTTCTGCATACGTATTTGCTAGTGTAATCAACTCAAAAATTGCAGCCACGGCATTTGGCACATTAAAATCATCGTCCATTGCTAACTCAAAGGCTTCAACCTGCTGTTGGATGGTTGTTTCGAGCGCTGTGTCTTGACCAGGGACAGCATCTGCTAAGCGGAATTGTAAATTGCGATATCCTGTCCGGATCCGTTCTAACGCAGCGCGTGCCTGTGCCAATGTGTCCGGCGCATAGTTAATTGGCCGACGATAATGTGTTGTGGCAAGTAAATAGCGAATTGCCATCGGGTCATCGTAATCCGTCAACATGTCATGTAGGGTGGTAAAGTTACCTAATGACTTAGACATCTTTTCATTATCAACATTCACAAAGCCGTTATGTAACCAATAATTCACAAATTTTTGGCCCGTCCGTGCCTCTGATTGGGCAATTTCATTTGTATGGTGTGGAAACGCCAGATCAATGCCCCCACCATGAACATCAATTGTTTTACCCAAATATTTTTGTGACATGACCGAGCACTCAATGTGCCAACCTGGCCGACCATTGCCCCAAGGCGATGCCCAAGAAATTTCATCGGTATCACGGCTAGCCTTCCAAACCGCAAAGTCAATTGGATCTTCCTTACGGATTTGTTCTTCATCATCTAAACGGCCGGCGGCATTGGCTGTCATTTCTGTTAAGTCTTGATGGGCCAAAATACCATAACCCTTAAACTGCTTGGCACGGAAATAAACATCCCCCGCCGATTCATACGCATACCCTTTATCAATCAAATCTTGTACAAAAGTGATGATATCTGGAATCACTTCAGTTGCGCGCGACCGAATCGTTGCAGGCTTAATGTTAAGTGGCAACGTATCGGCATGAAAAGCATCAGCATATTTGTTGGCAATCGTCATTTCATCGACGCCTTCTTCGCGGGCGCGTTTGATAATTTTATCGTCCACGTCGGTAAAATTCGATACATATTTAACAGTGTAACCGCGATATTCAAAGTAGCGACGAATCACATCAAAGGCAATCGCTGATCGCGCATTGCCAATATGGATGTAGTTATACACTGTCGGTCCGCAGACATACATACTCACTTTACCCGGTGTTAGCGGTTTGAAAACTTCTTTTTCTCGAGACAATGTATTATAAACCTGAATCATACGACACTCCTAAATCTTAGTTGACTTCGTTAGTCCTATTATACATGACATCGTCAAAATTATCCGAAGCCGAACCTGACCAAAACCAAATAAAAAAAACAGCCGTTTGGCTGTTTTAAAGTTTACTTTTCTGTAATTGCGGCAATTCCTGGTAATTCCTTACCTTCAAGGTATTCCAATGAAGCACCACCACCAGTTGAGATGTGTGACAATTGGTCAGCAACACCTAATTGTTGTACGGCTGCAGTTGAATCACCACCACCAACAATTGTTGTACCACCGTTTTCAGTGACCTTCACTAATTCTTCAGCAATAGCCAAAGTTCCCTTAGCAAAGTTAGGCATTTCAAAGACACCCATTGGACCGTTCCAAACAACTGTCTTAGCACCATCTAATGTGTCTTGGAACAACTTCACTGACTTTGGTCCAATGTCTAGTCCCATGTAACCATCAGGGATACCAGCTGCTGCATCAACAACTTCTGTCTTGGCATCATTTGAGAAAGCATCAGCGGCAACTGAATCAACTGGCAAAACAAGCTTGTCGCCAGCTTCTGCCATCAATTCCTTAGCCAATTCAACCTTATCTGCTTCAAACAATGAGTTTCCAATCTTGTAACCCTTTGCAGCATCAAAAGTATAGGCCATCCCACCGCCAACAATTACCTTGTCGGCCTTTTCAAGCAATGACTTGACGATTTCAATCTTATCTGAAACCTTGGCACCACCAATAATGGCAACAAACGGACGCACTGGGTTTGCCACAGCGTCACCCAAGAACTTGATTTCCTTTTCCATCAAGAAGCCAGCAGCTGCTTGTGACACATTTGCTGAAATACCAACGTTTGAGGCGTGGGCACGGTGTGCTGTACCAAAGGCATCGTTGACGAAGATATCATCACCCAATGATGCCCAGTACTTACCAAGTTCATCATTGTTCTTTGATTCATGCTTCACTTCTTGGCCGTCCGCAACGTCTTCAAAACGTGTGTTTTCAACCATCAAAACTTCGCCATCCTTCAAATCTGCAACAGCAGCTTCAAGTTCAGCACCGCGTGTTTGTGGGACAAACTTCACTTCTTGACCCAACAATTCACCCAAACGCTTAGCAACTGGTGCCAATGACAAGTCCTTCTTATCGTCTTCAGACTTGATACGACCCAAGTGTGAGAACAAGATCGCACGTCCACCATGCTCAAGTACGTACTTGATTGTTGGCAACGCTGCCACAATACGGTTATCGTTTCCGATAACGCCTGCCTTGATTGGCACGTTGAAGTCAACGCGCATCAATACTTTCTTACCTGAAAGTTCCAAATCTGAAACAGTCAATTTAGCCATGATAGCCTCCAAAATTTTATTCTTACATACCTATTATAGAACAAAATCCCAACGTTGTGTTGGGATATGTGAAAAGGTATTCAAATTGTGACGACTTGGACTTTTTGCAACGGTAATCCTAGGACTTGCAAGGCTTGGTAGTCCTGTTCTGACACCCGTATCGTGGTCACTGAATGGGTGTCATCACGTAAAATATCTGCTAATTGTGCCCGTAAACGCCCTTTGGCATCTAGTACCCCATCTACCAATGTTAATGTTGTCTGTTTTGGGACAAACGCCAATGTGCGATCTAACTGCGTCACATTAAATTGTGCCTGTGGCCAGCGCTGACAAACAGCAGTTAAATAACTGGCGGCAGAATCATACTTTTGATCATACGCATATACAAAATTACGGTGGCCCTCAAAGTAAAAATCACGTACTTGGACATTTTGTTTGCCAAAATAAAAATCGGATTGTTGCAACTCACCCGCACTAAAATATTGTTTAGCAAATAACGCCCCATTACGCTGATAGATTTCTTTATAGTCTACTTTACCCGCTAAATCTAGCCAAATCACCGCTTGGACAAAACGTTGCGCATCATTGAACCAACGCACCCGCGCACGATCATAACCACGACTCACAATATGTTTGGTCCAATCACTATAAATCAAAAATTGCGCATCAGCTGGTACTGGAAAATCTGTCCACCAAATACCCGTCGTGTCATCAATAGCCGTTAAATACCGTTGCGCATACATATCATAAACTTGCTCTGGCAACAGTCCTAATTTTTTCACAAGATGAACCGCGTCTTCATGCGGTGTTGCCAACCACAAAACGTCACTTTGTCCCGTACGTACACGTTCAATTTGCCAAGCAACACCTGGTGCATCACTGTAAGTTAAGGCATTAATCATTTCAATCATCATATCAAAGCCTCCAATAAACGCCCCCACTGCATGGCAATATCAGCATTGAGAAATGCACTTGATCGTCGGCTAGCACCACGCGATAACGCATCGTAGTTATCAAAAATGCGGCGCATTGCCGTGGCCAAATGTGTGATATTCTGTGCTTCAGCAGTTGCCTGTGGCTCAAATGCCGCTAAATAGCCGTTCTCGCCGTCACGCACTAAAGCTTGTGCCCCATAGCGATTCGCATAAGTTGCAATTGGCAATCCTAAACTCATCGCTTCCATGTAAGCCAGACCAAAACCTTCAGAATAGGAAGCCGAGACAAACGCATCATACTGTTGCATGTCCACTAACATATCCTGACTCAGCCCTTTTAGCGTCACGACGTCTGCTAACTGATGTGTTTGGATTAATTGTGCTAAGGGCGCATATTCTTGTCCCACACCATAAATCGCTAATGTGAGGGACATCCCCGCATCACGCAATTGTTTGGCGGCCATAATCACCTGCGTTAAATTTTTTTCGACGTGCAGACGTGCCGCGGTGACAAATTTGGCCGTAGGCCCCTGCCAGTGACGCGTTGGCGCAATGGCCGATACCCCGCCAACTGGTATCGCCACAACTTTATGGGCAACATCCGATACGCCTAGCGCTTGTAATTGCGATAGGATATCCTCCCGTTGCTGATGGGTTGATACAATCATGACATCGACAAAAGCTAAATGATCGAATACATATTGATAATAAGTATTCCAAAGCGGGTGTCCGTTAACAAAACCAACAAAATGCGCCGCATGAATGACCACCCCAAGCTGTAATGGTGACCCAGCCTGCTTTAAACTGATCAATGCTGCTTCGTGCGAGACACCACGATCAACAAAATAAACATTTTGGGTAAAATAACGCTGCAGTTCTGCAAAGAAAAAGGTTATCAACTCTTCCTGCGTTGTGAATAAGTAGTGTTGACCGCGAAAGTTATCGACATGGATATTGACAGGGCGTTTACCATTTTCGCCATCATATTGATAATGCCAAGCCACCCGATGTTGCTGATTTTCAAGAATCACGCGATCATCAACCACAACATATTCACCATCGCGTGTTCGGTGCTTTCGGCGTTGGATCGTTTCGGTATACCGACCGGTGGCTTGTCTAAACAGTAATCGTTGTGTTTGCTCAGTGTCCCAAAGTGATTCTTCATAATAGACTTGTGGGTCGCGCGTCCCCTGTTGTAGATAATCATCTGGGTCATCACTTAACAAATAGTCATAAAGCCCAATGACTTCATGTTCAGCCAGTTGCCATTCCGACATATGTTGATGTAACTGTGGTAAATGGTCAGTAAACACCAACTTAAACGGCAAACCTTGTTCGCGAAAACGGGCCGCACGATAAAACTGGGCATGTTCGACACCACTATTACTATGGCCAATGCCTTGATTGACAAAAAAATACATGCGTAAATTCACCCTCCTGTCGCTGATTGTGACCCGTACCATATCGGTACACTAGCCCATTATTTTCATTATCATAGCATAAAAGCGACAACCTCTAAAGTCGAAGTTGTCGCTTTTATTTGTGCTTATTGTGTAATTTGCAACACTTGTTTAATCTGATCAACTTGTGCGCGGGCGGCCCGATCTGGGTCTATCTTTGCCAAAGCGGCTAATTCCGCTTGCTTAGCCGCAGCACCAGCTTGTTCTTCTGGTGTCTTAGGTGCCATCTTGGCAGCCAACGACTTCGCCTGATCAGGCGTCATCGCAATCCAAGTTGCCGGCACTTGATAAATCACATGCTTGTGCTTCAACTGATGATTATTTCCTGCCCAACCAAACAAGAACTTGTAAGTGTTGTTACGGTAAACATAACGCGTTGCTTGCACAATTTTGTAGGCTTTATGACCATCAACAGCAACACGCTGAGAGGTCGTCTGTAGATCCGGTTTAGCCAGTGTTGTTTTCTTGGCGTCCGGTGACGCCTTGTAAATATAAACATTTTCTTTACCCGCAGTCCCAACACTTTGATACAAAAGTACCCCAAATTGTTGTTGCGGTGAACCCGCTGAATAAATTTCAGTTTTAGTCGTTGTCACAACTGTTTTCATCCCAAAATGGCTATGCATGTTGGCAACAATCGCAACGACACTCAACGCCAAACCGATAAACATGACGGTTACCGTCACATAACGTGTCACAGTTGACTTAATCGTCATATTTGCCCAAAAGGCTAGAACGGCAAATACTGCCAGAATAATAATAATCATCTTATGCTGCCTCCTTTGCCGGTGTATTGACCTTACCACTGTGTAGGAAGAAAGCGATTAAGATGGCAACAATCGCAAATCCTGCAGCCAGGAAGAATGAGGCGTGGAAACCAGTTAACGTGGCGTCCAAGGCTTTCTTACCAAATAACAATGGATCTGCGCCCTTCATAGTTGATGCTGGCATGTGATTTTGTGTGACCGATTGCATCACTGAAGCTAACACAGCCGTTCCCAAAGAAGAAGCCACTTGACGCATGGTATTGTTTGCCGCTGTCCCTTGGGCAGCTGTTTGTGGTGACAAGGCACCCATCGCCGACGCCGTTAATGGCATCATGGTCATGGCAATACCAAACATACGCAATGTATAGAGTGCGGTGATGTAAAGTGTTGGGGTATCAGCAGTTAAATAAATCAATGGTACTGTCCCAATAATCAGGATCGTAAAGCCGGTAATCGCTAAACGCTTGGCGCCATGTTTATCGTAAAATGCCCCAGCAATTGGTGACACAATCCCCATCATCAAGGCACCTGGTAACAAGATCAAACCAGAGTGAAGTGGCGTTAAGCCACGGATGTTTTGCATGTAAATTGGCAAAACCATTTCCACACCAATCATGGCCATCATGGCAAGTGATACCAAGATTGTTGTAATCGTGAACTGCTTTGATTTAAAGACGGACATATCCAAAAACGGCTTGTCCATTTTTGATTGATGCCAGATAAATTCGATCACGGTCAAAAAGCCAATGACTAATGGCACAATAACTTGCGCACTGCCCCAACCATTTGAGGCAACCATCGCAAAGCCATACAAAACCAACCCAAAACCAAAGGTTGATTCAATTAATGAGCGCACGTTCAACGTCACCTTTTGCGTTGGTAAGACATCATGGAAAATGAAGCATGACGCAATCATAACCACAATGACCACTGGGAGTACCACACCAAAGATAGAACGCCAAGAACTCACTAATGTGACGCCCAATAACGTATGATCCTCTTCAAGAATCCAACCAGATAACGTTGGTCCGATGGCTGGTGCCATACCGATAACTAAGCCACCAAGTCCCATGGCTTTACCACGTGATTCTGCATCAAATAATGATAGCGACACCACCTGCATTAAAGGCATCAAGATGCCGACTGCCATGGCTTGCAAGACACGGGCTACCATCAACAACCAAAAAGCATTGGTTGGCGTCACAAAAGCCACCAAGGTCCCGATAGTAAATAGCCCCAAAGACGAAAGGTACAAAGCCTTCGTTGGCACGCGTGTTGTCAAGTAAGCTGAAACAGGCACCATAATACCGTTCGCCATCAAGAAAATAGTTGTTAACCATTGGACGGTTGAGGCATTCACGTTAAAAGCGGTCATTAACGCAGGTAACGCAGTCCCTAACGCTGTTTGCATCAGCATAACTGAGAACACGCCGACAAGCAAGACCATCATCATCGCCATACGATTGACGGGTTTGCCATGCACGTCGAGAATTTTTTCACTCATATATAACTCCTTTTTTTGATCATCATCACATTAATTAGCGTTTTCTAAACAAATGATCCATTTGATCATGTAGAATATCTTACCGCTAACTAAAAAAATTGTCAACAAAGTTGACAATTAATTACAATCATTTTATTGTTATACGGCGAATCTGATGTTCCGAATCCAGACTGACAATGGCATCCGCATGCTGTTGTGTGGGTAAAATATAGCAATCCAGATTGACTTGATTCGTTTCATCCCAGGTCGTCATCGCTAATGCTGATAATTCAGCAACCGGCATTTGGGCAAATTGATACCGCCATGATGTCGGATCGTCTTGCGCTTGCGCCGTCATGGCCAATGTTCGTGACAAATACCAAGATTTAATATCTGCTAATGACGCATCTAAATAAATTTTAAAATCAAGTGCTGCCAATTGCAGGGCAACAACACCTTCAATAATTAAAATATCCGGACGCTGAATCGTTTGCTGGGCTTGGGCATCAATATCTGCAATATCTTGGCGATAAAGCGGTATTGTGACTGTCGATTGACCAGCTTTAAAGGCCGCAATCATCTGTGCCATTTTGTCCAATCCATACGTTTGTGGGAAGCCCTTTTGATCAAATAACCCCTGCGCCATGAGCGTCGCGTTAGACATCAAAAAATCATCCGTGCTGACAACAGCGACGTTAACGGCTAATGCCTCAGCCAAATTGGCCGCAAACGTGCTTTTCCCAACCGCCACCGATCCGGTAATTCCCACTGTCATGAAGTCACCCTGATAGCGTTGTTGAATCGCTTGTACTAACGTGTTCATGCCTTAACCTCATAGAGATCTGTCGGCACGTCATCTAACAAAACAGATGCTTGTTCTTGCGCCAGCATCGTCAACTCGTGCATCGCACGGCTCGCTACCGTATATAACAAACGGCGTTCTGAATCATCCCCATAACGGGTATTATCTGCATGCCAAATCACGACTGAATCAAATTCTAACCCTTTAGCCAAGTAAGATGGCACAATGATCGCCCCTTGTGCGAGTCGCTGATTTTCAGATTGGATCAATGTGACCGAGTGATCCCCTAACTGACGAGCCAAGTTTTGGGCATCTTCCAGTGTTTTGGTGATAATGGCCGTCGATGTTTTCTGTTCAGCATCTGTTGCTAACCGCTGACGGAGTTGTGCCAGCATCGCATCCTCATCAGGTAACACGTACAATTCCGGCTTATTTCCTGCACGGTTAAAGGCATCAATATCTTCACCACCTCGCAAAATGTGCTTGGTAAAGTCGGTGATTTGCTGAGTTGACCGATACGTTTGGGTCAATTTAACCGTTTCAACGCGATCTGAATCAAATAAGGTCGCAAAGTCTTGTTGCAACGTCGTGGCATTATCTTTGGTAAAGATGGCTTGGTTCAAATCACCTAACACCGTGAATTTTGCGCGCGGGAAGCTAAACTTCAAAAAGGCCAGTTGGAAAGGCGTGTAATCTTGGATTTCATCAATAAATAAGAAGCGAATATCACGTTCACCATTTTTTCCGGTAATCAGATCATAAAGATATAGGTAAATGGTCGTGTCGATTAATGATAATTGCTTATTTTTTAGCGCCCCAATCACGCTTTCAACATGGGCGGTCCAATCTGCCATGGACACACCAAATTTTGACAAATCAATATACTCATGGGCATGACGCAAGAAATCAACAAACTGCGCATTAATATTCAAAAAGCTGCCCCGTCGAATTTGACGTGCTAATGGCTTTAAAGCACGCGTTACAATTTGTCGTGACAAGAATTGTCGTTCTGCTTTTTCACTCGCAAACTCGCGCTCTTTAGGGCCTTCACCCAGCTGTGCTAACCGTGTTTTAGCAGCCGCATCTTGCTCTTGATCATCGCCCATCCGGACACGGCCGGCACCAACTAATTCATCATATTCTTGCTTAGAAAGATTTTCAATTTCAAGTTCAACCCAGTCTTTGCGCATTTCCGTGCCAATTCGTGCACTTAACATCCGCATGAGACTGTCACGTGTTGCTTCCAACCGTTGGCCCAACTTATAGTTGTCGTTATATTGATAATAAATTTCGGCAATGCGTTCTTTAGTTACCAATGGTTCACCTCGGAACATAATATTGCGAATACGCATATCTGCGCGGTTCAAATGTTCAGCATACGCGGTAACCGCGTCAAACATCGCCAAACTCCCCTTCGCTAAGTTAATTGCAGCGGAGGTGTGATCATATTCAAAGCGTTCTTGCAGGGTTTCCACCGCAATCTTTGGTAAACGGCGTGATGCATACTGATAAAATGTCATCTGGACCATATTTTGTTCACCAAGTTCTGGCAAAACATTATCAATATAGTCATTAAATAATTGGTTTGGACTAAATAACACCACTTGCCCAGACGTCAACTTACCGCGGTAGCGGTACAACAAATAGGCAACACGCTGCAGGACAGCCGCCGTCTTCCCCGAACCAGCAGCACCTTGTACAAATAACAAGTCTGCAGCCGTGTTACGAATAATTTTATTCTGTTCTTTTTGAATAGTTGTGACGATGGACTTCATTTTGGTTGATGATTCACCCGACAAGGCGTTCATCAACATCGCATCCCCAATCGCTTCCTCCGTGTCAAAGAGTGTGACAATCACACCATCTTCAATCTGGAATTGCCGTTTCAAAGTCACGTTGGCTTGTTGGGTACCATCTGGTGTCAGATAAGACACGTCACCAATGCCGCCATCATAGTAAATAGAAGCCACTGGCGCACGCCAATCATATACTAAAAACTTATGGTCTTCATCACTAAATGACCCAAGACCAATATAAATCGTTTCGGCTTCGCCAGAATCACTTGCTGACTCGCTAAAATCAATCCGCGCAAAGTACGGCCGCTCAATTTGCTTCGTCAACGTGGCAAAGCGTTGTTCTGCTCGTGTCTTAGAATTTTCTCGTTCAGAAAGCATTTGTTGCTGTTGCCGAATTGAGGCGGCTGTCTCGACAATCCCAGAATAAGTGTCCGTCTTGAGGCGAACATCCCCCCAACTCTGGGCAACATTATTAATGTTTTTATTTGTTCGTTTAATTTCAGCCTCAGTTGTGTGCAATGCTTTGTTCATTGCTGTTAGCGTTTTGTTCAAGTATTTTGTTTCATCAGTTTTAATTTCGTTGGCCAAAATCCGTCTCGCTCTCTTCAAATTCAGTGCTTTAATTATACGCTTTATCCAGCCAGAACACAAAAAAGCACCAACCAATAATTGGTCAGTGCTTTTGGATACATAAAAAGCCGCAACCGAAGTTGCGACTTGATATAGCTCGTGAGAGAATCGAACTCTCGATTCCGCCGTGAAAGGGCAGCGTCTTAGCCACTTGACCAACGAGCCATGGTCAGTGATGTTTGATCTGTATCAAACAACTATATTAGTATAGCAAGAAATCAAAACGCCGTCAACACTTTTTATCAAAAAATGTCATCAATTTTTACAATTTATTTGCCTTCACATTGGTTTACTCAAATTGTGACGCTTTTGGTTTCATCGTTAAGAGTTGAGTTGGCTCAACTGGCCGTGGCGCGTTCGCAACGTTGTGCTTATAGTATTGCCATGGCACTTTGGGATCAAACTCTGGATCAGTTGTAATAGGCAAACCATTTCTAAAGCGTGTCAATAACCACTTTTCTAGTGGCTTTGGCACCCCTAACAACCCAAAATCAGCTGGTGAAACCGCATACCGAATAGCTTGTATGTCATGTTGTGCCACCTTTTGTACCCAGTTTGGTTCCACAATCAATTCACGTCCTAAGGCCGCAAACGTCACCCCTTCATCCATCAAACGTTCAACTTGTTCTGGTTGCTTCAATAGACCAGCCACCATAATCGGGAAGTCTGCTGGTAATGCCTGCTTATAATGTGAAATAATCATGGCCGTGTCTGTTTTATCTCTGAAAGGTGTTTGAAAAGCATCTTTCAATGATAAATGTAAATAGTCCACCGGCACTGCTGCAATTTTTTTGGCAAATGCTAACGAATCCGCTAGCGTAATCCCTGGTGTCATCGGTTCTTCCGGCGATTGGCGGTAACCTAACAAAAACGGCCGATCAGCATATTTATCAATGGTTTGCGCTACTTTGGCCGTCACAGCTAAGCCAAAACGCTCACGTTTTTCTAACGAGCCACCCCAAATATCATCCCGCCGGTTACTATCTGGTGAAAAAAACTGTTGCATCAAATATAAGTTCGCCCCATGCAACTCGACGCCATCAAATCCTGCTAAGATGGCACGTCGTGTGGCCTGTGCAAAATCATCAATCGTTTGCACAATTTCATCATGCGTTAATGCCCGTGGTGTTTCGTGATCACCTTTTGGATAAGGCTGTGCTGAAGCCGAAACAGGGGTTTTGCCACGTAAAATCGCACTTGTCGATTGGCGACCAGCAGAAAAAATTTGTAAAATGGCTTTCGCACCACCAGATTGAATCGCACTTGCTAATCGGCGCAAACCAGGAATATTATCATCATGCGCCGCTGAAAGGCCGCCCTCCCAACCGCGGCCTAATTCGTTCACATAAGCCACTTCGGTCACAATCATCCCCGGCCCTTGTGCACGTAATTGATAAAAATGCAATTCATTATCTGATACACTACCATCTTCTAGTGACGAGCGTAATGTCGTTGGCGCCATCACCACGCGGTTACGCACCGTCATCGCTTTATTTTTAAAGGTATAGTTGTCTAAAAAATCATAATTTATTTGCATAAGTCTATTATACAAGAAAAAGCAATTATCGTACGGCGTTGGTGACGAGAATTGCTTTTTCGAAATGGTCAAAATCATGGTACAGTAACTTTTCATAACTGAGCCATTGGTCTGCTGGTTGGATAAAATAAACTAGCTCAATTAATTTACTGTACAACATTTTGGCTGTGGCGGTCTGATCTTGTAAAATGGCTTGAATCACAGCGACAATTTTTTTAATGAATTGCGCATGCCAAGCTAATGCATCAGTTGGGACGGTCGCAATTTGTGTCACAAGCTGCATACTTGTGGTCATATCTTGCTGTTGCAGGGTTGCCATCAACATTTTGTATTGCATTTCAACTAAAAAATTTGTCAAATAAGGCGCTACGTCCTGACTATCTGCCAATCGCTGCATCAGGGCTGCTTGGGCTTTAGGAAAATTCATTTGTAGTTGGTCATAAGTTAAATGTGGCATCACCACTAAAAAAAGCGCGAGTTCAGTTGCTGTCCGGTACGTTGAGGCACACAAAATACCGGTTATCAGTGGCAACAACGGCTGAATTTGTGCTCGTTCTTCATCATAATCAACGGTTTGCTGTACTTGACGCAACACCTGCACCAATGGTGCATAATCATGCACTTGCGTCGCAACTTGTGCGGCTATTTGTAATTGTTCTGATTGTGACAAACCTTGCTGTACCGGCTTTTTGCCCATTTTTTGGCAAGTCTCTTCTTGTAAGACACGTGCATACATCAAAAAATCAGTCAAATTAACGTGTAAGACATTGAGGATAGATAACAACCGCGTCATCCCCAAATCACCCGCGCCGTTAAGATAAGCATAAAAACGACTACGTGAAATATTGGCTTCCGTCAAAATACGCTTAACCGGCACCCGTTTTTCATGCACAAAAAACTTTAATGCCTGATTATAGTATTGGCTCTCTAACATTGTCATCGTTCCCCTCCCCAAAGGCCCTCTTGCGTTGATACAAGTATACCGACTGGCTAAAAAGGTGTCAAACAAGTCCAGCCAAAATGGCAACAAAAAAAGATCACCGCAGTGATCTTTTAAAGTATAAAGTCGGGCGTATTCACGCTAAATTTTAATACCAACCAGTTGCTTGTGAGTGTGCCCAAGCGTTTTCGGCTGTACCATAACGTGCTGCAATATAAGCCTTCATGGCATTCAATTGGTCGTTATAGTCGGCTGAGTTACCACCGTAAACGGCACGTGCTTGTGCTGACAATTGACCGATACCATAGTATTGACCGTTACGTGCATGCACGTTACCACCAGATTCGCGCGCAATCAAAGCATTCAAAGCAGCTGAAGATGATACTTGTGGTGCAGCTTGGCGAACAGGCGCTGCAGCGGGTGCTTGTTGTACCGGCGCTTGTTTTACTGGTGCGGCAACAGGTGCTGCAGGTGCTTGTGCCACTGGTGTTTGTGCTGGTGCAGCGGTTGCTTGTGACGCAGCTGCTTCAGCAAAAGTTAAGTGTTGACCAACAAAGATCAAGTTCACATCAGTGATGTTGTTCTTAGCAGCGATGTCTTCAACTGTTGTGTTGTATTCACTTGACAACTTGTTCAATGTGTCGCCAGCCTTAACAACATAGTCTGTTGGACGGTTTTGTGAATCTGTTGTGTCGGCGCTAGCATGTGATGCACCGAAAGCAAATGCGCTGGCTACACCAGCAGCAACTGTTAATGTCTTTTTAAAACTAAGCATGAAATATATACCTCTTATTGGATTGATTTAAGTTTTTCTTACGATATGTTACGTAGAGTATTCTATGCTTTAAATATAATAAGCAAACATCGGGATGATGTCAGTTATATTACGCACTGTTATTTACTAAACTTTAACAATCCAATTTGTTCAATATTTCAGGTTGAAGGCGAGTTTTGGGGCAGTTGGGAGCTGTTGATGCGTTTTAAAATAGGCCGTGAGCAATTCTTGTACGGACCGATCATCACTAAAAACAGTCGGTGCTTGTTGATAAGCCGCATAATTGCCACCACCAACAGCACGATAACTATTCATAGCAATAGTTATCGTGTCATCATCTTGCACTGCTTGTCCGTTAAACCGCATTGCCGTCACCCGTTGCCCAACTGGTTGCGTGATATCAAACGTGTACTGCAACCCATACACCAAATCATAGTTATAGTGTTCAACTTTAGGCTGAAGCCAAGCTGGATTAATCGCCAGCTGGCCGTTTTCTTCTAATATAAAGTAGTCTGCAGTGTGTTCTAAACTAGCCCGCAACGCGCGACCCGTGATCTGCTTAGTGACTAAGGTGTTATCAAAGGGATAGTTTTGCAAAATTTGTCGTAACGTGACATTGACCGGTAAACTCACCGGATTATTGTTTAAACTCACCAGCGTCACATCAGCTTGAGAGGCTGCGAGTTGTACGGCAGCAATCCACTGCAAAATAGGATGACCAAATTGCGCTAATTGCAAGGGTGCTGCCGGTGGTACTGGCGTATTTAATGTCGCAATCGGTTGGTCCAGCCACGCCTCAACTTGTTGTTGTAACGGCGCGAGGGCTGTGACGATGTCCGGACGTGCGCTGTCACCAACTGGTTTCGTTTCAGCAGTAAAATACCATTGATCCTGATGCTTTTGACCTGTTATCACTGCAAATTTTTTCGCTTGGTTGGGTAGTTGTAGCGTTAACACCCCATTGATCACTTGCGGTTGCACGTCGCCATGCTGGTGTGCGGTTAGTAAGATGTCTAAATCAAGCGCTTGCGTTAATGCCCACGCCATATTTTCTGTCGTGTCACTCAGTAACTGACCAGTGGTCAAATCGCGTTCATAACCCCCATGATAAAGCCCAATCACCACATCAGCATGTGCTCGTAAATAAGCAACGGTTTGTTGTGCCTGGTGCAATGGTGCGGTAATTTTAATGCCGTTTAAATGGTCTGGTTGCTCCCAAATATTGATGTAATCGGTGACTAAGCCCATTAACCCAATCCGTGTCCCATCCCCTAGCGTCTTAATTTGTGCGGGGTACAAGGTGTGGCCGTTCAAATCCGTCACATTTTCGGCAATCACCGTTGCATCCAAGCGCGCCAAATGTTGCTGGAGGGCATCATAGCCAAAATTAAAATCATGATTTCCTAGGGTCACATAATCGTAACCCGCCAGATTCATGGCCGTCGCCACGGCATCTTGTGTCGGATGTTGTTGTAAATATTGCAACATTGGTGAGCCTTGAAACATATCGCCACCATCAATAATAAGCGTTTGCGCATCTTTTTGAAAATGGGCGGCTGCATTGGCTAATCCTAACGGCTGCGTACCAACTTGTATGTAGTCTGTTGGGAGTAAATAGCCATGGACGTCAGATGTATAATACAACTTAAATTGTTTCATTGTCTCCTCCTAAAAAAAGACGACCTTGGTCGCCTAGTTGTCCTAGCCCCGTAAAATCTTTTGTCGTAATTTATCCGACAAAATTTCCACGACAAAGACCAAAATGAAGAGTCCGATTAAAATAGCGCCTACTTGATGCCAATGATAAGCACTCAGTGCAAAAATCATTGGCGCTCCAATACCACCAGCACCGACAAGCCCTAAAATAGTCGCTTCCCGTAAATTCATATCAAATCGGTACACTAAAATTGAAATAAAATCTGGTCCCAGTTGTGGTAAAACGCCGTAGCGAATTTTCTGGAAAAAAGTTGACCCAAACGCATCCAATGATTCCAAAATACCGGGATCCAAATCCTCAATTGTTTCAATAAATAACTTCGAAATCATTCCAATTGAAACCACCGCCAGCGTCATCACGCCAGCAAACGGCCCAGGACCCGTGACCCGAATAAACATCAAACCATAAACTAATGACGGAATTGTCCGAATGGCCATAATGATAAAACGGGTCACAATTACAACCGGTCGCGGCACAATATTAGTCGCTGATACAAATGATAGCGGCACAGCAATCACTGCCCCAACCAAAGTCCCAAGAAATGCAATGGCGATTGTTTGTAAAATCAAGTAGGCAACACCACTGTCACCTAAGCCAAACAGCAATTGTGTATCCGGTGTAACAAGCCCCATTAAAATACTTTGGCCAATGTCAAAACCTTTAGCGGTCATGTCTGCACCCTTTAGTGCCGGCGACGATAACCCAACTAAAACAAGCAATACCAGCGCAATCAGGGCATATTGACGGCCACGGCGTGGTGCTTGATTGAGAACTGACGTTAATTTTTGATTCATCTGCTCTCCCCTTAACTCAAATAGCGACGTAATTGTTGACTAACCATCTCAATCACGATCACAGCGACAAAGATTGATAGCAAAATCATGCCCACACTTTGAAATTCTCGCCAGCCAATTTTTTCGTTCAAAATCATCCCAATACCACCAGCGCCAACATAGCCTAAAATAGCGGCGTAACGCACATTACCTTCAAACGCAAATAACGACGTTGATAAATAAGTCGGTAGAATTTGTGGCAAGATGGTGGTTACAAACGCCCGCGGTGCGCTGGCGCCAGTAGCGATTAACGCTTCATAAGCCCCCATATTCACCGTTTCAATATATTCAAATAATTGCTTCCCAACAAACGAGAAACTAAAAAGGAAAATAGCCACGGTACCGGCAAAGGTGCCCAATCCGAAAATATAAGTCGCAATCAAGGCTGCCACCAATGTTGGAATCGTTCGCACAACGGTCAAAATAAAGCGCACCACTAAGTTGACTAGTCGATGATTCATGACGTTATGCGCAGCTAAAATGGCAAATGGCAAAGCCAGCGCCGCCCCAAAAAACGAACCAAAAAATGACATTTGAATCGTGACCAACAACGGTTGCCACACTTGTGAAAAATAGGCCAAATTGGGTGGCCACATGCTCGCCAGAATTTGCCAAAAACCGACAAAATTAGTCACTAAAGTGACTAAACTAAACCCAGTTACCCATACCGAGAGACTAATACCAATCAACAATAAAACGATAATGAGTGGCAATCGCGTAAATTTTTGTGAAACCACTTTACCGTTAGCTAACTGATAGCTTTCGGCTTCAAATAATTTATCATACCAGCCCATTACTGTCCCTCATCTTTACTGTAGATTAAGTCCAGGGTGGCTTGATTGATGCCGCTAGCTGGGCCATCGTAAACAATTTGCCCCGCACGAATACCGATAATGCGCTGCGTATACTCTAGGGCTAAGTCAACGTGATGAATGTTAATCAGAACCGTTTGGCCTAATTCTTGGTTGATCCGCTTAAAGTCATCCATGACTTCGTGCGCCGTTACCGGATCTAACGCTGCCACAGGTTCATCAGCCAGTAATACGCTTGGGTTTTGCGTTAAAGTCCGTGCTAATGACACCCGTTGCTGTTGACCACCAGACAATTGGTCTGTCCGCACGAATGCTTTATCTAACATTGACATCCGATCCAACGCTTCTAGCGCACGAATTTTTTCTGTCTTGGAAAATACCCCAAACAAAACGCGCCAAAATGGCATATCTGGCACCAGCGAGCTCATCACGTTTTTGATGACCGAGATACGTGGCACGAGGTTATACGATTGGAAAATCATCCCGACTTTACGCCGGTATTGTCGCAAGGCTTGTCCTTTCAAAGTCGAAATTTCAATCCCATCGACAGTGAGTTGGCCTTCAGTAATATTATTCAAGCGATTAATCGTCCGAATCAGCGTTGATTTTCCTGCACCTGACATCCCAATAATGCCAATAAACTCACCGTCTTGAATTTCTAAATTAATATCTTGTAGCCCCTTGACCCCATTGGGATAGGTTTTTGAGACATGTTCAAATTTGATCATTTTTGCCGTCCTCATTTTCTGTGCCGTGCGCCAGTCTTGCCGTTCTAACGCAAGAAAAGCGGCGCAAAATTGCGCTGCTTTTCTATCATAGCCACTCACTGTTCTAACACTTTGACTATGACGCTGTTATCAGCGCCATCTCATCCTGTGTGTTTACTTTTGAGTTGATTTCAGCAACTTTTGAGCAGCGCGTTCGCCATCATAGTTTGATGACTTCGCTGGCACATAACCTTCATGTGAGTAGATGGCAATCACTTTTTTACCTTCTGGTGTCTGAGCTAAATCAATGAAAGCTTGTGACAAAGCTTTTTGAAATGCCGGTGTCATAATCTTAGACTTCTTTGAAACTGAGATTGTATCGTTGTAAATGTTCTGTGATACACCGATAACGTTTGTCTCGGCCCAGATTGATTTTGGTTGTTGGTAATCTGTTGTCCACATCTTCGCAAAATCACTACGAGCATCGGCATAAGCTGGCAAAATATCAATCTGACCAGCAGCCAAACGTGCCATGCCTGAGCCGTATGAATCAACTGTCACGGTGTTTTTCAAATCAGCAACCGTTTTACCATAGCGCTTATCCAACCATAGTGATGGATAAATGTAACCGGCTGATGACGTTGTTGATGACAAGCCCCACTTGGCTGAATTCAAATCATCCCAGGTCAACTTTTCACCAGCATTGACTTTTTTGGCCAATTCTTGTCCCTTAGCTGATGGCCCAGCAATCAAAATTGACCGGTACGTTGACACCTGCTTATCTGTCTTCTCAGTTGGCTTGCCATCATTCCACTTGGCTGCATCAGCAGAATCCTTGTTCAGACCAGCGCGTGTTGCTGTCAGCAACGCTTGCGCACCATCTTGGTACATGACATAAGTGCCACCAGGAATGAACCCGACATCAGCCGTTCCCGAAGTCAAGGCTTCTCCAGCTGCTTCGTAACTTGTCCCAACTTTGATATCAACGTTTTTAACGTCATAGCCTTCTTTTTTCAATTGCGCAATGAGCAAACCTTTTAACGGCTTGGTCATGGTAATGATTTGATCTGGTTGCTTTGACGGCACAAAGTAAACCTTGAGGTCCTGAATCGTCTTTTCTGACGTTGGCTTTGACCCTGTATGTGTGAAACCAAAATAGGCTGCAATTGCAATTATCACAACAACAGCGATCCCTGCGAGTGTTTTCGCATTCTTACTCATGGTATTTCTCTCCTTATACCCATCGTGCAATTTGTGTCTCAAATATGACTGTCTTCAGCATACGGAAGCCGTGTCAAAAAACACGGCATGGTTGCGTAAAGATGGTGTATATTTGCGTTCTTTACAATATAGCAGAAAAATATGGCAGTCAGTCCAATTTCAGATTATAATCTCCTCATTTAAAAATGAAACAGCCGGCACGTCACGAACATTAAACCAAAATATAACACTTAATCCGAACGTTTGCTTTTTGAACAACGCATGCTATTAAAAAGACACAAAAAAACCGAACATTACTGTTCGGTTTTTCATGTTTTATCTTACAGCACATTAATTGCCTTGTTTGACCGCCGCAACATGGATACGGTTAACGGCACGCATTAGGGCAACCCGTGCTCGTTCCAATTCGGCATCATTTTTGTCGTCTTGGGCGTGCGCAATACGCGCTTCCGCACGTTCCTTAGCATTCTGCGCCCGAGAAACGTCAATGGTGTCAGAAGTTTCAGCACTGTCAGCAACAACTGTTAACAGGTCATTTGAAAATTCCGCAATACCACCATTCACCGCTAAAACTTCGCGTTGATCACCTTTTTTGACGATTAATTCATCAATTGTCAGCGCAACGAGTAACGGCACATGCTTTCTCATGACACCAATTTGACCACCTTGCGTATTCACAATGGCCAAATCTACGTTTGGTTCATTATATATTTCACCAACAGGCGTCACAATTTGGACTGTAATGCCTGTTGCGGTCTTTTCATCTGCCATCTCTCAATACCCCCTTATTGGGCCATTGTCTTGGCTTTTTCAACAACTTGTTCAATTACACCAACATTACGGAACGCATCTTCTGGCAAGTCATCATACTTACCAGCCAAGATTTCCTTAAATGACCGCACCGTTTCTGAAACAGGGACATATTCACCCTTAATACCAGTGAATGTTTCCGCAACTGAGAATGGTTGTGATAGGAAGAATTGGATACGACGCGCACGGTTAACCGTTGTCTTTTCTTCGTCTGACAATTCATCCATTCCCAAAATTGAAATAATGTCTTGCAATTCACGATAGCGTTGCAAAGTCCGTTGTACTTCTGTCGCCACTTCATAATGTTCTTGACCAACAACTTGTGGATCAAGCGCTGAAGATGTTGACGCCAATGGATCCACGGCCGGATAAATTCCCTGTTGTGTTAGAGAACGTTCCAAGTTCGTTGTGGCATCCAAGTGCGCAAACGTTGTGGCTGGTGCCGGATCAGTATAATCATCGGCAGGCACATAAACGGCCTGAATAGATGTGACAGAACCCTTCTTAGTTGACGTGATTCGTTCTTGCAATTGACCCATTTCTGTTGCCAACGTTGGCTGATAACCAACGGCTGAAGGAATACGACCAAGCAAAGCTGACACTTCAGAACCGGCTTGCGTAAAGCGGAAAATGTTATCGATAAACAACAACACATCCTTACCTTCGTTATCACGGAAGCTTTCCGCCATCGTCAAACCAGTCAACGCAACACGCATACGTGCACCTGGTGGCTCGTTCATTTGACCATAAACCATGGCTGTTTGACTCAAAACACCTGATTCAGCCATTTCATGGTACATATCGTTACCTTCACGTGTTCGTTCACCGACACCTGTAAAGACAGAAATACCATTGTGACCTTGTGCAATATTATGAATCAATTCTTGAATTAGCACCGTCTTACCAACACCGGCACCACCAAACAAACCAATTTTTCCACCACGGATATAAGGTGCTAGCAAATCAATCACCTTAATCCCAGTTTCTAAAATTTCTGTTGAACTTGCCAATTCATCATACTTAGGTGCAGCACGATGGATTGAATGACGTGGTGTGTCAGGTGCCACAGGACCGTTGTTGTCCACTGGTTCACCCAAAACATTGAACACACGTCCCAACGTTGCATCCCCAACTGGCACTTGAATCGCAGCGCCAGTGTCCGTTACGGACATACCACGTTGGAGGCCATCAGTTGAATCCATCGCAATGGTACGAACCACACCGTCGCCCAGTGCCAATGATACTTCAACTGTCAAAGTTTGACCATTGCCCTTATCGATTTTGAGCGCGTTATTGATTTCAGGGATGACATCTCCTGGTTCAAACGCAACATCGACGACCGGACCAATCACTTGTACGACTTTTCCAGTACTCATTGTCGTTTTCCTTTCAATTTAGCATATGACATCTTTAAATTTGTGTCACACATCACTGCAAACACGCAGCATTTAATTTGATTAATTGTTACAGTTGGTCGCACTTTACTCAAGTGCTGCCATACCACCTGTAATTTCTGTAATTTCTGTCGTAATTGCTGCCTGACGCGCACGATTAAACTGCAACTCCAAACCACTGATAAGGTCTTTAGCGTTATCAGTAGCGCTTTTCATCGCTGTCGATGAAGCTGCATGTTCGGCCGTTTTCGCATCAAGAACAGCCTCATACACGAGACTCTGTGCAAATTGCGGTAACACCACGTTTAAGACAGCCGTCGTATCGGGTTCAATTTCATACGCACTTTGAACGTCTAATTCTGCTTTATCAGCAGTTGTCCCACCCATCGCATCCAACGTATCACCTGTTAAAGGCAAAAGCTGGACATCACGGTATTCACTCGTCAAGCGGTTCACAAAGTGATTGTACACGACATGTAATGCATCAAACACTTCTGTTTCATACAAACTTGTCACCGTTCTAACAACCGAACGAATTTCATTAAACGATGGGATATCAGACACACCGCGATGTTCTAAGATCACGTTAAAGCCACGCTTTTTATAGAAATCAGCCCCATTACCACCAACTGCCAAAATCACCGTGTTGTTTTGATCCAACCCTAAACGTCCCAACAAGGCGTTGGTTTGTTTAATGATATTAGCGTTATAAGAACCCACCAATCCACGGTCAGAGGTTACCACAAGAATCCCAGTTTTCTTAATTGGGCGTTGCGCAATGAGTGGAATGTGTTTAGCATCAGCATTGTGGAACAAGTTCGCCGATACTAAATGTTCGACAACCGCCTCTAAGCGTGCAGCGTAGGCTTGATAGCCCGTACTATAACGTTGAATTTGGTTGAGTTTAGCTGTTGAGACCATTTGCATGGCACTCGTAATTTGCCGCGTCTTTTTTGTGGATGAGATACGACGCTGAATATCTTGCAAAGAAGCCATTGCAGCGTCCTCCTATTATTCTGCTGCTGAACCAGCAAAACCAGCCTTAAAGGCTTCAATTGCTGAATTCATAACAGCTTCATCTGGCAAGTCCTTTGTTGCAACAATTGTCTTAAAGATATCGGCTGCATTAGCTGAGACATAAGCAATCAATTCATCTTGGAAACGTTGAATATCTGCAATTGCCACGTCATCCAAATAACCGTGTGTCAAAGCATACAACACCAATACTTGTTGTTCAACCGGCATTGGCTGATGCAATGGTTGCTTCAAAACTTCAACTGTTCGACGGCCACGCGCCAACTTAGCTTGTGTTGCCGCATCCAAATCAGAACCAAACTGCGCAAAGCTTTCAAGTTCTCGGAATGATGCCAAGTCCAAACGCAATGTGCCGGCAACCTTCTTCATTGCCTTAATTTGCGCATCACCACCAACACGTGACACAGAAGTTCCCGCATCAATGGCTGGTCGTACACCAGCATAGAATTGTTCAGCATCCAAGAAAATTTGACCATCCGTGATTGAAATCACGTTAGTTGGAATATAAGCCGAAACATCACCAGCTTGTGTTTCAATGATTGGCAATGCCGTCATTGAACCACCGCCCAGTTCATCCGACAACTTGGCTGCACGTTCTAGCAAACGTGAGTGCAAGTAGAAGACATCACCTGGATAGGCTTCACGGCCTGGTGGACGACGCAAAATCAATGACAGTTCACGATAAGCCGTGGCTTGCTTTGATAAATCATCATACACAATCAACACGTTCTTGCCGTTATACATGAACTCTTCACCCATTGCTGCGCCAACATAAGGGGCCAAATACAGCATTGGTGCTGGTTCTGAAGGACCAGCATTCACGACAATGGTATAATCCATCGCACCAAGTTGACGCAATGTTTCAACTTGTGTACGCACAGTTGAATCTTTTTGTCCGATCGCCACATAAATGACGATCATGTCTTGATCTTTTTGGTTCAAAATTGTATCCATGGCCAAAGACGTCTTACCTGTCTTACGGTCACCGATAATCAATTCACGTTGGCCTCGACCAATTGGTACAAGGGCATCAATTGCTTTAATACCTGTCTGTAATGGTTCAGAGACAGACTTACGTTCCATGACACCTGGTGCTTTAACTTCAACCGGACGTGTCTTATCTGTCTTGATTTCACCCATACCATCAATGGGTTGTCCCAACGCGTTCACAACACGCCCAATTAATTGTTCGCCGACCGGTACTTCCATAATGCGGCCAGTACGCTTAACTGTATCACCTTCGCGAATATCGTCATAATCACCAAGAATGATGATCCCGACTTCACTTGATTCGAGGTTTTGGGCCATACCGAACGTGCCATTAGCAAATTCGAGCAATTCGCCAGCCATAACATTAGCCAAGCCAGTTGCACGGGCCACACCGTCACCAATATAAGTAACAGTTCCCACTTCTTCTACAGTTAGCGTTGTGTCGAACTTTTCGAGCTGTTGCTTAATTAAAGCAGAAATTTCTTCAGCTTGAATCGCCATTATTCTTCCTCACTAACCTAATAATTGTGCCTTCATTTTGGCAATTTTTGTTTGTAGACTACCATCAATCAAGGTTGACTGTGACTTCAAAATCACCCCACCAAGAATTGTTGTATCCACAACATTTGTCAGATTAACCTGCTTTGCCCCTGTTTTGGCGGCAAAAACATTGGCTAATTTTGATAAACGTGCATCGTCCAGTGCCACAGCTGTTGTCGCTGTCACATCCACAATCCCGTTGGCCTCATTATAATATTGATTAAACGCATCAACCACTAAGGTCAAAACGTTGAGACGTTGATTACGTGCTAATAGTTTCACCAAATTTTGTACAGGTTCAACTGCACCTTGTGTCAATGTCTGTAACAAATTATCACGGACCTGTGCGTCAACATCATTTGATGTTGCTGCCTGAATAAATTCTGGGCTGTCTGCAAGCACGGCCTTAATTGCACGTAGATCTGCTAGCGTTTCATCAACCATCTGATGTTCACTAGACAAGGCAAAAATTGCTTTAGCGTATTGGTTAGCGACATCTTTAAGATTTTTTGCCATCCCAATACTCCTTATTTAGTTTCTAAATCTGAAATGTAAGCATCAATTAATGCTTGTTGATCATCTAACGAGAGTTCCTTTTGCATCAGCTTTGAAGCAATCGCTACTGAGAGCGCTGCTACGTCATCTTTTGCGTTAGAAATCGCGTCTTCCTTGAGCTTCTCAGCATCTGTTTGCGCTTGCTGATTAATTAAAGTTGCACGTTCAGAAGCAGCAGCAAGTAATGCTTCACTTTGCTTTTGTGCGCTAGCTTTTGCGTCAGCGACAACCTTTGTTGCCTGTTGGCGCGTATCAGCTAATTCACTTTGCCGTTGTGCGGCTAACTTTTCGGCTTCTTGACGCGCTTTTTCAGCACCATCAATGTCCGACGAAATTTTAGCAGCACGTTCGTCAAGTACTTTAGTCAACGGCCCGTAAGCCACCTTCTTCAAAATAACCATCAGCACGAGGAATGAAATGATAATAAACAGCATATTACCGAGTGGCAATTGATGTGCTGCTAAGGTTGTTAAACCAAACATGATTTTCCTCCACTCATTCTATATGATTACTTGCTCATCAACATGAAGGCGAAGACGATTGACAAAATTGGCATAACTTCGACCAACGCAACACCCAAGAACATACGAGACAACAAACGGCTTTCAAGTTCTGGTTGACGACTCATACCTGCTAAGAATTGTGAAATCAAAACACCGTTTCCAATACCACCACCAATAGCGGCTCCAGCGGCTGCAATACCCGCTGCGATTACACCAAGATTGTGCAAATCCATGAGATTACTCCTTATTCATCGTGTCGACAGCAGACAATACACGTCGTGCCAACAGCATTCTATTTTTATTTAGATGAAACGCTCCCGCGTGTTGTTTGGCAAGAGTAGCGCGTCCGCATAAACGACCGGCTTCTCTTAACCTATTCCATTTATTCGTTACCTGACAACTGGGCGATAAACACGCCAGTCAAGATTACAAATACGTAGGCCTGTATTCCACCGATAAAGAGTGAAAAGCCTTGCCAGACCATTTCAATCGGCAATGCCAACACTGTCCAGAACCCATTAAAGTGTCCTGGCCAAGCGAGGCTTTTAGCCACGAGTGTCAATAACATTTCACCAGCGAAAATGTTACCAAACAAACGCAGTGATAACGTTAAGAAGTTAGCCAATTGTTCAATGATATTAAGGGGCAGCATCCAAGCATAAGGGGTCAACAACATATTTTTAAGGTAACCCTTAAAACCAAGTTGTTGGACACCCATACCGTGGGCTACCATCAATGTCATCACGGCTAACGTCATCGTCACGATCGGGTCCGCAGTCGGGGACTTAACATAAGTCACCCCATTTGCACCCTGCAATTGCAGCAGCATACCCATTTCGTTTGCCACAATAATGAAGAAAAACAACGTAAATGCGTACAAACCAAATTGGCGTGCTTGTTTCTGTGGCAATTGGCCATCCACGATGTTGTTCGTAAAATCAAGTAAGTATTCGATCAAATTCTGTCGCTTACCTGGTCGTATCGACAACTGTCGTGTGAGCACAATTGATACAATCACAACGATTGCCATAGCCAGCAACGTTGAAATTATCGTACCCCAGTCAAACGTGAGGCCAAGAAACTCAAACGGTGCCGTAGGGTCATCCATGCGCCTTCTCCTTTCTCAATAAATTTGGCGAAATGGTCGTAAACGGCTATTCGTCATAACATATAAATCTATAATACGCTTTTCAGAATGAAATACAACTGTTTTACCCCACTTTTTCACAAAGAAAACGTTTCATTTTTTTCAAATCAGAAAAAATATAATTCTGACGTGATTTAGACAAGATTTGTCAATTTTTTTGACGGCATTATAACTTTAAAAATAAGGTTATATCTAGGTATAGTCCTGTTTAATGACAAAACCGGACCCATTACCCGATAATACGGTCTATCGGATCATCATCGCGCGATACATCATCTGATCCAGACAAACATCACCATTATTCGGTATTAAATATGCTGGTTTTTGTGATAAAAAAAACAAGTGGTGACCCACTTGTTACTTTTCACTTGCCGCCACTTTTGGCAACGTTAAATTCAAAATAATGCCTAATAATGTTGCAATCGCTACACCAGAAAAATCAACTTGTGGCCCGAGTTGCAAATGGAAATTACCAATACCAATCACTAAGATTGGCGCTGCAATCATCAAATTGCGCTTCTGCGTGTAATCGATTTTATTATCAACGATGACTTGCAAACCAGCCGCCGCAATGACACCATACAACACAAAGCCGACACCACCCGTCACCGCACCTGGGATTGTTGAAATCAAAGCCGATAACTTACCAATGAAACTGAAAACAACAGCAAAGGCGGCAGCACCACCAATAACCCAAACGGAATAAACACGACTCAACTGCATCACGCCAATATTTTCACCATACGACGTAACCGCCGGTCCACCAACTAATCCTGCAACAATTGAGGCCGTACCATCACCGGCTAATGTCCGCTTAAGACCAGGATTCTTAAAGAAATCATGTCCCGTCACTTTTGACAACACCATCAAATGACCCAAGTGCTCAGACAAGGTGACCAAAGCAAGCGGTGCCATACTCAAAATAGCAGCAGGATAGAACTGAAAACCATCTTTACCAATAAATGTTTCAAAATCTGGTAATTGGAACCAATGTGCGGCAGCAACTGGTGATAAATCAACCAAGCCAAATATCAAAGCGACAATGTAACCAAAGATAATCCCGAGTAGGACTGATAATAGGCCCAAAAAGCCTTTGAGAAACATGTTAAAGGCAATCGTGCCCAGCAATGTGATTAAAGCCACCACAAAGATCTTCCAATCATATTTCCCATTTAACATCGTAGCTGAATTAGCGGCTGAACCAGCCAAACTCAACCCAATCACCACAATGATTGGACCGACTAATTCTGCTGGGAACAAACGGTCAATCCAACGTGTCCCAACAAAGGTCACGATCCCCGCCACCACAAGGTAGACAAGGCCGACAGAGATAATTCCCTGGGCAACCCCAGGATACCCAACCGTTTTCATCAATGACGTCATCGGAATAATGAAGGCAAAACTCGAACCCATATAAGCTGGGATATTTCCACGGGTAATCAGCATGTGGAGCAACGTGCCGACACCTGAGGTAAATAGCGCCACCCCAGGATTTAAACCAACCAACAACGGCACAAGAACTGTCGCACCGAACATTGAAAATAGGTGTTGCAATGATAGGCCAAACCACGTCCAAAAAGGCGGCTTATCATGGACATCATAAATCGCATTATTTGCTTTTGTCGTCATAATCGTGTTTTGTCAACTCGCGTTAACACATCCTCCTAAATATTCTAAAACCCACAACCAGCGCGAGTTCCAACATTTCCATTATAAACCAAAGAACCTGACTCATGCTATGCATAATGTCAGGTTCCGTTGTATGAAATTATAGGATTGCGCTGCAAACGCAGATTGAAGCTGAAACATTCACGTTTGGTCATCTTCTCGCTTCTTGCCAATTTATCACCCCTACGATACTTGTCACTATTGTCCAGAAAATACCATCTGCTGTTATGTTTATTTGACGTAGTGGATAAATTTTTATCACGCTGGTTAATGGTTCAAATCACGCTTTGATGTTATCCATTAGGATGCTATTGTTATTAACCATTGTCTACAAGTTGATGCCCTAACGCTGCAATTTCTGATAAATTACTTTGCGTCATTAATGGCCTCCTCTTTATTTGTTGTCTTTATTCTACCACACAATGTAAACGCTTACAATAGTATTAAAAATAAAAACAACCACAAATTTTAACTGCGATTGTTTTTGGCATTACATTTTCTCTTCGAGTACGACATCTGGGTACTTGTCGTGGAACCAATTCATGGCAAACTTATTTTCAAACAAGAAAACCGGTTGATCATAGCGGTCCTTCACCAACAAGTTACGGCTAGATGACATCTTTTCATCTAATTGTTCAGGCGCAATCCAACGAGCAACTTTTGAACCGATTGGTTCAAATTGAATTTCCACGTTGTACTCATTTTCCATACGGAATTGGAACACTTCAAACTGCAACTGACCGACAGCACCAATAATGTAGTCACTCCCTTGCCAAGACTTGTAGATTTGAATCGTCCCTTCTTGGACCAATTGTTGAATGCCTTTGTGATACGACTTCTGTTTCATCACATCTTTGGCAATCACACGGTTAAAGAGTTCTGGGGTAAAGGTTGGCAAATCTGGGAATTGGACCACCTTTTTACCCGCATAAATCGTATCGCCGATTTGGAAATTCCCCGTATCATAAACACCAATAATATCACCAGGTACGGCCGTTTGGACGTTTTCACGTTCTTCAGCCATGAATTGCGTGACATTCGACAACTTCAACTTTTTACTGTTGCGTTGTAAGGTCACATCCATGCCACGACTAAATTCGCCGGACACAATCCGCACAAAGGCAATCCGGTCGCGATGGCGTGGATCCATGTTGGCTTGAATTTTAAAGACAAAACCAGTAAATTGCGCATCTTCTGGTGCAACCACTTGTTCATCAACCGTCGTCACGGCAGCTGGTGCTGGCGCATAGGCCAAGTAATCACGCAAGAATTCTGTCACCCCAAAATTAACCAAGGCTGAACCAAAGAAAACTGGCGTCAATTGGCCATGAGCAATGGCGTCTCGGTCAAATGGATTCCCCGCATCACGCAACAATTCAATTTCATCCATGGTTTCGTCCACCACTTCTGGATGCGATGACGCATTTTTAAACGGTACCATCGTGTCACGTTGCAAGTCATAAATGCCTTGCAAAATCTGCCCTGAACCCACCGGCCAATTCATTGGATAAGCTTGAATACCCAGAACTGATTCTAATTCATCTAATAAATCCAAGGCTGGTCGCGCATCACGATCAATTTTGTTAAAGAACGTAAAGACGGGAATGCCACGCTGCGCCACGATTTCAAACAGCTTCTTAGTTTGCGGCTCGATACCTTTTGCGGCATCGACCACCATGACAACCGAATCCACGGCCATTAACGTCCGGTACGTGTCTTCAGAGAAGTCTTCGTGCCCGGGTGTATCTAAGATATTAATCCGCTTGCCGTCATAATCAAACTGCAAGACCGAAGAAGTCACTGAAATCCCACGCTGCTGTTCAATGGCCATCCAGTCAGATGAGGCTAATTTATTAGAGCCACGCCCCTTAACGGTTCCCGCTTCACGAATCACGCCACCATGGAGCAATAATTGTTCCGTCAACGTTGTTTTTCCGGCATCGGGGTGCGAAATAATCGCAAAAGTACGACGATTTTTTAATTGTTCTTGAAAGTTTTCCATAATCTCTAGTTTACCTGATACAGTGGTGTTTCACAACAAAAAAAGCACCGCACACGGCGCTTAGCATTGTCAAATAACAAGACCACGTTATTATTTTTTACCTGACACAGATAGAATTTCACGGCCAGCTAACGCTTGTACATCACGATAGTTTTCAGGATAGCGCGCATGTAACAAAGCAGCATCTGCGGCTGACATGCTAATGGGTTGTGCCAAAACGAGCCACGTCACATTTTGTCCTAACGGTGGTGTTGTTAAAGAGCCCACATAGCGATAATACGCGCGGTCAGTCGGTAATAACCCAACGAGCGTTTGTGCGGCGACCGGCCCGTTTAAAATTGCCTGAATAGGAGTTGCCGTCACGTCACTTGCGACATCAGCTAAAACAGCTAAGACTAAGACGCGCTCACCTTGTTGAAACACAAAATGAATTTCGGCATCATGCCGCCGACCATCAATCAAATGTTCTGCCCCATCATGAAAATGGAAACGTTCCAATTGCCAAGTTTCGCCATCCAATTGCAATGTGCCATTCACTAAGAATTGTTCACCCACAACCCGATCATCATAAGTGGTTTGACCTTGAAATGTTAAGGTCATGGCCGAGGCCATCACCGGCTTACTCTGCTGTTGATTGATATCAATCGGTGATTGAAATGGTGTGTCGTCAGCTTGTCGCCAAGTATCTTGCTGACTGTAGTCAAGGTGTTGCATGTGCTGCCCCCAATAGATTTACTAACTATTGTATCAAATAAAAAGACGAACATTAACAAGTCAAGGAAATCATATCCCACGATACGCGAATATCCTGTATAATAAAATGCAGATTGAGAAAGAAAAGTGACGCGCATGCAACTTGTAACAGCTGCAGAAATGCAGAAAATTGATAACTATACCGTAGAAACAATTGGGATGCCACAAGACGTACTCATTGAACGTGCCGCAATGGCAGTCCTTGACGTCATTGGCGCTGGCCATTTTAATTTAGATCATATCCTCGTTCTTGCCGGCTTAGGGAATAACGGGGCCGATGGTGTCGCGATTGCCCGCCTGCTTTACGCACAAGGCTTCAACGTTTCCTTACAATTTGTGGGTAACGTCGCACGCGCTAAGGATGCCGTCCATCGGCAACTCGCCATTATCGAAAAATATGGGTTGGTACGGGCCGAAAAAAGTGACTTTAACCAAGCAACTTTGATTATTGATGCTATCTTCGGTACTGGTTTAAATAATATCCTTCCAGAAGGCTTGCAGAAAATGATTAAAGCGGCCAATCACATCGAAAAAACTGTCATTGCAGTTGATACACCAACCGGTATTGATGCGTCAACCGGTGAAGTCCGCGGGGCGGCACTAAAAGCACATACGACCGTCACGTTTGGTTATAACAAGCTTGGCCTCACCCAAAAAGTGGGTGGTCATCTCTCTGGTCAGGTTGTTGTCAAAGACATTGGTCTACTGACACCCCCAGATATGACTTTTTCAGTACCTGAACGGCCATAACACACCGTTGCTAGGCTAGCGGCCTAGCTTTTATTTACCACCACTAAGAACAAGCGTTTGTTAAAACGAACGCATGACCTGATAATTTTACAATGACAAGACCAAAATCTCATAAAGTTGCCCTCACCAAAGCACGACGCCAAGAAACGTGGGAACAATTAACCGCCGAACAACAAGCCGTGCTGATACAACATATTCGCTACCGTCAGACCTCTTTGATGATGGATCGCCAACTTTTCGGTCGCGATGGCCAATGGCTTTTCAAAGCGTACCACTATAACGACGCCTATGATACGCCCACAGAAAAACAACTATACTGTGCGTGTGGCCGCCGACTCAAGCATCAATATGTCTTAGAAAATGGTGAAGGCACAGAAATCCGATTAGGGATCACCCATTTTGCCGATCATCTGGGTATTCCTGAAACCGTTATGCGGCAACTACAAACGCAAATTCATCATATTAACTTTGGCCTCGACGAAATTTTACAACGTATCCGTCGCCATGCTGGCCTCAACCCAACCATGCAACAATGGTTTATCACACACCATCACAACTACCCTGATTTACCACCTGATGCTCTTGATTTTGTCAGAGTGGGCTTACCTTTAGAAAAAGACGTCCAAGCCGAAATTGTCCGTTACTATAAACAAGCCACCTATCAACCCAAACCACGCCGACCAAAACCGGCGAAACTCTCTCAAAAAGCTTGGGCAGCATTATTTCAAGACATTTAAAAAAGCTTTCAAACCATCGTTTGAAAGCTTTTTTTATTAGGCCATGTGGAGCAAACCAGCAGCACCCAAGATCAAGAAGACGATACCGATCACAATTCGGTACCAACCAAAGGCCTTGAAGTCATTATTTTGAATATAGCGCAACATGAACTTGATGGCGAACAAAGCAACCAGCCATGATACAACGAACCCAACAAAGAGGACGCCGAGCTGACCACCAGTAAATGAGCCGCCGTGTAGCAAGTACATCCCCACTTTCAAAAGTGTCACCCCAAACATCACTGGAATTGACAAGAAGAATGAGAATTCAGCCGCAACAAAGCGTGAGGCCCCCAGCAAAATTGCGCCAAGGATTGTTGCCCCAGAACGTGACGTCCCAGGCACCAATGAAAGTAATTGGAACAAACCGATGAACAATGCCATTTGATACGTGACCTTGCTAACATCAGTCACCCGTGGGGCAATACCCTTTTGGCGATTTTCGATCACGATAAACGCAATACCGTAAATAATCAATGTCGCTGATACCACCCATGGATTCAACAAATGCGCATCCATAAAGTCATTCAACAATAGCCCAAACACAACGGCTGGCAAAACACCAACAATGACTTTCATCCACAAACGCCAAGTTTGAAAACGTTCACGTGGTGTTTTTTGCGCTGAGAACGGATTCAATTTATGGAAGTAAAGTTGAATCACGGCAAAGATCGCGCCAAGCTGAATGGCGTAGTCGAAAACTGCCGTAAAACTCTTAGTCCAAAGGGCACCACCAGGAATTTTCATCAACGATTCTGCTAAGATAATGTGGCCAGTTGATGACACAGGCAAGAATTCGGTCATGCCTTCAACAATCCCAATGATCACTGATTTGATAAAGTCTAACATAGGTTAATTATTGTGTAGTTGCGTTGTTAACAACTACAATTCCTTCCAATTTAACTTTCTTTATTTTATACTATATTCTTGCGACTCGCCATAAAATATCAATATCGACATTTTTTTGCTAAAAAGTGTTGCACAAATTTTAATCCCATGATATTATATTATATGTTGTTTGAAACAATACAACACGATGGACAGTTAGCTCAGTTGGTAGAGCAACGGACTCTTAATCCGTGGGTCCAGGGTTCGAGCCCCTGACTGTCCACTACATGAACAGCGCATCAGATCTGATGCGCTGTTTTTCTTTGCGCTAAAACATCAAAAAAAGCAATCATCAACTGATGATTGCTTTTTTATAAACTGATATAAATGCTAGCAAACATTAACCCAGCGCCACCTAGCACAAACACGTGCCAGTAAACGTGACCCATTGGAATTTTTGGTACGAGATAGAAAATTGTCCCTGCTGAATAAGTGAGCCCACCAGCCAGCAATAACCAAAAGGCTGTGTGTGACAAAACGCCCCAAAGTACGGGCATCGCTAAGACAATCAACCAACCCATGACCAAATAAATCGTCACGGACACCCATGGCCAACGGCCAACAAAAAATAAATCATAGATAAAGCCGGCAATGGTCATGACCAAAATAGCACTCCAGATTGTCCAACCAACCCAGCCCTTAATCAATAGCCAAGTATACGGTGTATAGCTACCTAAAATAACCAAATAAATCCCGGCATGATCAAAGAATTGAAGCGTTTTTGCTGCACGCGTAAATACGAGTGAGTGAAAGAGCGTTGAAGCTAACAAGAAGAAACCCACCGTTGTCACATAAATGGCAATGGCTGTTATTTCTAGGCCCGTTACCGGGCGCCGCAAAACATGAAAAATTAACGCAATACCTGCCCCAACAGCTAGCAAAAATCCCAAGCCGTGCGTGACAGCGTTTAATACCTCATACGTAATTTGGTATGTTTTTGATTGTTTCATTTAGTCGTCGTCCCCATATATTAATTGTACCGTTCTATTATATCATGCCGCATTAAGGCGAGATTAAACTTCCTATCACCAGCGACAAAATAAAACAGTAGCCAAGGCCACCCTCGACTACTGTCATCATGTATCATTAAACTAATGTTTCCCAATCACGGGCCCATAAAACACCCATGGCCCCATCACCGGTATGAACCCCAATATAAGCCCCAATTTCACCACGTTCAAACGCTACCGTTGGGTACTCGCTTTGCAAGTCCTTTAACCACTTATCTCCTAGCTTTTGATTATTCCCATCAACCACAATAGCCCGAACAGGATAATCTACTTGTGTCAGGTACTGATCTAATGCCGTTTTGATCTCTTTTAAAGCACCGCTCATCTTGCGCGCCTTGCCAACAGCACCAATCTTACCTTCACCTTGGACGTCCATTGATAGAATTGGCTTGATATTTAACAAACCACCAACTAACGCCGCCCCACGTGATAAGCGACCTGTCCGTTGCAAATGTGAAATATCATTGACCGCAAAACGGACATCAAAGGTCTCACGTAAAGCTGTCAAAGCCGTCCAGATGTCATCCATTGACCGACCTTTCTCAGCCATGTCAGCGGCCATCACAGCTTGCATGCCTGAGCCCAGCACCGCAAACTTTGAATCCCATACCCGAACATCAGCCATGCCATCATACCCAGCCGCCACGGCTTGCGCTGTTTGGAAGGCACCCGATAGACCAGAAGAAATTGGGATAATCAAAGCCGCATCATACCCGGCTGCTTTGGCATCATTCAAGGCTTCTTCCCAATCCCCAGGCGCTGGTTGTGACGTTGAGGCAATCATTTTCTTGTCTTTCATCATCTTGACTAATTCGCCAAGACCTTGAACATCAACTGTTTCTTTATAGACTTCATCCCCAAAAATAATTGGATCATTGACTTGAAAAATATGATACCGGTTCCGTAAAGTGGTGGGTATCGTTGAAGCTGAATCACTAATAATTGCTATTTTAGACATTATTCTCTCCCAAACCAGTCGTTAATAAGGGGACAACGGCCGGTATCTCATTGATTTATTTTAAAATGACAGCCAGTAGGCTACCTAAGACAAAACTCACTAACCCCGTCGCAACCTGTACGAACAAATAGACGCTTTGTCGACGTGGCCGTTGGGCACTTTGGGTCATCATGGTACTGAAAGTGGTCAAACCACCAAGAACACCAGTGGCTATCGCCCCATGCCAAACTTGCAAGGTATTAGTGGCAAACATGATGCCCATAAAAAAGGCCCCTAATATGTTAACGGTAAAGACAGCGGTTAAATATGTCGTCTGCCAAGGCCAAAACGTCAAGCACAAGTAACGTAACATCGTCCCGACAAAAGAACCAATAAAGATCGCGATTAATACGGTCATTGCACACCAGCTAACCAACGTCCACACCAACTACCGAAACGTAGGCAAATCAGACCGCCAACGATCGTCAGCAGTAAATAGCCTAAAGCCCATGCGATATGTGCTGCCGTCAATTGAAAGTACTGCAAGATCATTGTACTAAACGTGGTATAACCACCAATCATACCGGTACCGATAAACGTTTGCCAATTTGCTAGCCGACTCGCCCTTTGTGCAAGGTAGGCACCCAGGCAGGCCAAGAGAAAAGTACCAGACCAGTTAATGACCATGGTCATCACTGGTAAAGGGCCAATACCTGGAACAAAGTGCAAGAGGTAGCGTAGGCTGCCACCGACGCCACCACCTAAACTCACAAGAACCAGCTCTGTTAAATAATGCTGTTGTTTTTGCATACTTTCTATTCTAACAACTTTGTCGTCAATGAGCAAAAAAGCGACCGTTTACATTTTCAAATCATAGTTATTTTCAATATTTTCATAAAATTTTCCTGCTATCACACCGTAAATATCGATTGTGATCCGAAAAAATCAAGTATGGATTAAAAAAACGCACCAGGAAAAATGTTAAAGTCGCTATTGACAACGCATGCACTTCTTAGTATTCTTAAATCCATAAACAACTCGGAGAAAAAATCATGCAAAATGCGTTTGCACAATTGAACAACGCCTGGTGGCGTCGGTAAGTCAGCTTTTCGGTAACGGATAAAGCTGATGTTTAAAACATTTGTTTTATCCATACCGACGCATTTTGTGAAACATTCGAGTCTGTATGGGAATATGCCATACAGACTTTTCTTTTGACCTTGGAAAGCCCTGTGTGGCCGTCCAAGGTCAATTTTATTTTAGAGGAAATTTGGAGATTTGAAGATGAATAAACGCTTATTAGCCACAATCACGGCTATCGTCGCCTTTCTTGCCGTGGCATTTGTGACAACCAGTCACCCCAACAGTAGCGCCAAAAAGGCCGCCGCGGTCCCCACTATCGGGATTCTACAGTTGGTGACTCATCCCGCACTAGATGAGATTCATCGCGGAATTCTCGCTGGCCTAAAATCACAAGGCTATAGCGGACAGAAAATCAAAATTGATTATCAAAATGCCCAAGCCAATCAGGCCAATTTAAAAACGATGTCACAAAAATTTGCCAATGAAAATGCCGCCCTCACCATTGGGATTGCGACACCAGCCGCTTTGTCATTAGCTAACACGGCCAACGGTGATAACCCGATTATTTTGGCCGGTATTACTGATCCGGCTGGTTCGGGTTTAGTCAAAACAGCCCAAAGGCCCGGCAACAACGTGACCGGTACAACTGGTGACTCACCCCTATCGCAACATCTCAGCGTGATCCAACAAGCTGTCCCACACGCTAAAAAATTGGGGATCATTTATACCACTTCTGATCATGGTGGTGAATACAACGCCAAAAATATGGCCAAGCTTGCTCAGTCAGCGGGTTACGACGTTAAGCTGTATACCATTTCAACGACTAATGATATGCAACAAGTCGCCGAAACCATGGCAAGTCAAGTGGATGTAGTCTATGCCCCACAAGACAATGGGGTAGCCAGTGCCATGAAGACGTTGATTAACGTGACTAATCAAAACAAAATCCCGGTCATTCCAGCAGTTGATACCATGGTCAAAGATGGTGGGTTAGCCACCATTTCTGTGAGTCAATATGATATCGGTTATCAAGCCGGTATCATGGCCGCCAAGGTTCTCAAAGGTAAAGATCCTGCCACCTACCCCGTTAAAACCATTACCCAAGGGGATATGGTGGTGAACTTAAAGCAAGCGCAGCTATTAGGGATTCAACTCCCCGACAGTATGATTAAAGCAGCAGAAACCAAAGGAGAAGTCATCAAATGAGTATGATCGTATCAAGTATTGGCCAAGGGCTACTTTGGGCCGTTCTAGGCGTTGCCCTATTTCTCACCTTCCGCATTTTAAACTTCCCCGACATGACCGTTGAAGGTTCCTTTCCCCTGGGTGCAGCAACTGCCGTGACCATGATTGCGCACGGGCTTAATCCTTACTTGGCCACCCTTGCCGCTTTTGTCGTTGGGACATTAGCTGGTTTAACCACTGGCTTGCTTTACACCAAAGGCCGGATTCCGATTCTCTTGGCTGGTATCTTAGTCATGACGGCATCATTATCAATTAATTTACGCATTATGGGTTCAGCCAATATTTCCTTGCTCAACCAACAATCCATTTTCTCAGCGCCCTTTCTCCAACGCTTGCCAAAGTATTTTGATGCCGTTGTGGTCGGCTTTGTGATTATCACTGTCATCACCCTCGGCCTGATCTTCTTTTTGCAAACAGAACTTGGGCAAGCTTTTATTGCCACGGGTGACAATGCCATAATGGCACAATCTATTGGCATTAAGACCGATCGCATGACGATTATGGGCTTGATGCTTTCCAATGGTTTAATCGCCTTTGGCGGTGCTGTGATCGCACAAAACAACGGCTATGCCGACATCAACATGGGTATTGGTGTGATTGTCATTGCGCTGGCCTCGATTATCATTGGTGAAGTCGCCTTCGGTGAGTTGTCTTTGAACGAACGCCTCGTTGCCGTCATTGTCGGCTCAATTATTTACCGTCTGGTCCTATTAGCCGTTTTGCAACTTGGTTTCTCAACAAATGATTTGAATTTGATTTCAGCGATTGTCCTTGCAGTTGCCATGATGTTACCACAATTACGTCAGGCTTTACGGCTGGAACACGTCATCAAAAAAGGAGTCACACCACATGACTAAACCTGTATTTTCACTACAAGACATTGTTGTAACCGTTGGTGACAACGTCAAAATTCTTGATCATCTCAACTTTGATATTTATGACGGTGACTTCATTACCGTTCTTGGGACCAACGGTGCCGGGAAATCCACCCTGTTTAACACCATTGCCGGTAATCTCTCCGTTGCGTCAGGCACTTTATTGCATAACGGACAAGACATTACCCATACCACAGCCGTTTCCCGAACTGACACCATCGCACGCGTTTTCCAAGATCCTAAAATGGGGACAGCCCCACGGATGACCGTCGCTGAAAATCTGTTATTAGCCGAAAAGCGTGGGCAAAAACGGACGTTACGGCCACGCGGACTTACCAAAGAAAAATTGGCTGAATATGCCCAACTGACCAAGGTCATGGGGAACAATTTAGATACTCGCTTGCAAACTGCAACTGGTGATCTCTCGGGTGGGCAACGCCAAGCGTTGAGTTTTCTCATGGCTACCCGCGTCAAACCGGAATTGTTACTGCTTGACGAACATACCGCAGCGCTAGATCCCAAAACTTCTGAACAACTCATGCATGCCACAAACGACCAGGTGGTCAAAAATCACCTCACCGCCTTGATGATTACCCATAATTTAGCCGATGCTTTAAAGTATGGTAACCGCTTAATTATTCTCAATGCGGGTCAAATTGTGCTCGATGTACGTGACGACGAGAAAGCCGCTTTAGATGAAACCAAGATTTTAACTTATTTCATGGCTTAAAAAAACCGCCTTTCGGCGGTTTTTTTAGTTGTTTTTAACACGCAATAAACTCAAAACGGTGAGTACAATAAACCATGCGATAGCAAAAATCGTTGTCCCCATAGTTGCCGGTGAGCATAGTAAAATCACAAAAATGCCTAACATAAAGGCAATCGTCAAATAATTTGATACAGGTGCCCAGGGCATCTTAAAATGTTGTTCACCTTGTTTAAAATCAGCTGAGCGACGGTATTTCAGATGCGTCACCAACAAGGCAACATAAATCCCAATAAATGTCGCTGACGCCGTTGAAGTCACCAGACTAAAAGCATCTTCTGGGAAGACATAGTTCAAACCGATGGCCAACGCGACCAGGATAGTCGATGCTGTGATCGCCCGCAGCGGAATCCAACGCCGATTCACTTGCGCCAAATAACTTTTTTTCGGTGATAGTGAGAAGAGCATGCGCCCAGTCGTAAACAAGGCACTGTTCAGTGACGAAGCCGCAGCTGTCAGAATGACAAAATTAATGATCCCGGCTGCCGTGCTGATCCCAATATTTGAAAAGACTTGGACAAACGGTGAGTGATCAGCATTGTAATCCGTCCAGGGTTGAATGATCATAATAGCCAATAAGGCCCCAACATAAAAGATCAAAATACGAATAATAATGGAATTGATTGATTTTGGAATCGTTTTAATCGGATTTTGTGTTTCTGAAGCGGCAATGCCGACAAATTCAACACCCAAGAAAGCAAAGAAAGCCATTTGGAAAGTCGTTAAAAGCTGACGCCCATTATCAGCCACTAAACCATGTGACCACAATGTTGACAGTTGTGTTACGCCAGCTGACGTCCGCACATGGCCAACAACCATGATGATTCCCGTTACAATCATGGCCACAATCGCTACAATTTTAATCAAAGCAAACCAAAATTCTGCTTCGCCGAAGGCTTTCACCGCCACAATGTTCATGGTGTACAATAACCCTAAAAAGAGCAATTCCCACAACCAAGCTGGCGTTCCTGGCAGCCAAAACTGCATATACTGTCCAATGGCCGTTAATTCAGCCATCGCAATAATAATCCAACCAATCCAATAAGTCCACCCCATCACGAAGCCAGCGCGTGGTCCGAGATATTTTTTGATAAATCCAATAAAGGTGGTCTGATCGTCATCAGACAGTAATAACTCGCCCAATGCCCGCATCATAGCAAAAACGAAGAAACCGGTAATGATATAGACCAATAAAATGGCTGGTCCAGCCTTTTGAATAGATCCCCCTGCACCTAAAAACAAACCGGTCCCGATCGTTCCGCCGAGGGCAATCATGTTAATATGCCGACCTGATAGCGTCCGTGCCAGCTGATGTTTTTGTGTCATGACTCTTTCCCCCTTAAATAACGTTTATATTCATCTTAGAGGATACACATCGAGAAATAAAACTAAACTTTTTCATCTTTAGATGAAAAGTATTCATGTATAGTTCCCCAGTAGTGAGATCATTAAAAAAAGCCTGCCGAAGCAGACTTTTAACCTAAAAATAGCGTTGTTAAATAAATTGTAATCAAGCCGGTAATCACCGAAATCACCATTGAGCGACTCTTATAAGCAACCAAGAAGACGATGATCACCGTCACAACATATGGCCAACGCCATTCAAATGTTGTGCCTTTAATGAACACATCTTTTGCCACTAAAGCCGCAAACAAGGAAATAGGCACATACTTCATCCAGTCGTGGAACCAACTAGGAATTTGCCGTTTTGAAAAATAGAAAATTGGGAGCACCCGCGGTATGTACGCGGCTAAAAACAACCCGAAAATAAGACCGTAAATTGCTAAATCCGACATCCTTATTCCTCCACAGCAACCGCTGGATTAGCGAGAGCACGGCGCTTGTGCTGCCACTGTTCAAAACTATGTCCAGCATAAGACGCAACTAGTGTTGCTAACACAATTCCAAAGGTGTTTTTAATCGTGACCATAAAGAGTACGGCTAATACAGCAGAGACCACTGCGGCCACCAGACGCTTTTTATTTTTCACATGCATCACAAGCATATAAACAAACATGGCAGTCAGTGCAAAATGCACTAAACTACTATCAATCTTGATAAATTGGGCACCAAGCGTCCCTACCATGTTCGCTGAGGTCCAAGCAAACATCGACAGCCAGTTAACCCAGAGGGCCTTTTGACCATCCCAAGAGCTATCGGTCATAAATTTCAAATGATTGACAGCATAATTTTCGTCATTCATCGATTGTGAAAAGATTGCTAAGAACCCGTTACTTTCATGCTTAAGATAGCGTGACAAGGTTGCCCCCAAAAGGGCATAACGTAGTTCTAAAAAGAACACCATCATTAAGATTGTGCTGACACTACTTTGCGTTGCCAGCAGCGCCACCACTAAAAATTGGCCGCCACCTGAAAAAACAAGCACTGAAATCAAGAACGTCTGAAAGACGTTGAAATGTACCGATTCTAGTAAAATACCGCTCGCCAGTCCTAATGGTAAGTAACTGACAAAAAGTGGTAGCACAGCATACCACACTTTGCGGAAATCGGTTTTGGACATCAATGACATGATGAACTCCCTTAATATTTTTAAAGTATCACACAAGTTTCTATTTTATCACAAATTAAACCAATAATTATCACGCAATCAGCGCCTATTCTCGCCTATTTCCCTAGCTCATTTTTACTATCCGCAACTTATGCTGTTTCACGTGAAACATGAGCAAAATTTGGCTTTTTCCTATAAAAATGTGTACAATCTAATCAATAACACATTTTAAATTAACGAGGTGGTTTTATGCGAAAAATTGGTATTGTCGGGATTGGTCATGTTGGCGCAACAGTTGCCCATCTGATTGTGAGCCAAGGTCTCGCAGATACATTGATTCTAGTTGATAAAAACCCAGATAAATTGGCATCAGAAGTACTTGATTTTCGTGATGCCGCTAGTTTATTACCCCAACATGTGACAGTAACTGCCGGCACAACCGCTGACTTAGCCGATGCTGATGTCGTCATTTCAGCGCTGGGTCATATTGACCTCATCCAGCCTGGTGGGGATCGTTTCACGGAATTACGCGCCAATACACCAGAAGTGCAACAAGTCGGAACTGGCTTAAAAAACGCGGGTTTTCAAGGTGTCTTAATTGTCATTTCTAATCCAGTCGACGTGATGACTGGCCTTTATCAACAAGTGACCGGCTTACCAACCCCGCAAGTTTTTGGCACGGGGACTTATTTAGACACTGCCCGCTTGAAAAGCGCCCTCGGTGACGCCCTGGGCATTGATCCACGCAGCGTCAGTGGCTATATGTTAGGCGAACATGGTGCGTCACAATTTGCCGCCTGGTCAACTGTTCGGGCACTTGGCCAAACCGCAACTGAGTTGGCCGCCACCTACCAGCTTGATTTGGCCCAAATTGCCGCCGATGCGCGCGATGGTGGCTTTACTGTCTTTGCTGGTAAAAAGTATACCAACTTTGCCATTGCCCATGCCGCTGTAGCATTAGCCCAACTTGTACTGTCAGATGCCCACCAAGAAGCGATTGTTTCCCATTACGACCAGCAATTCGACAGCTATATTTCAACGCCTGCCATTATTGGTCGTGGTGGTATTGTTGGGGACTTTTCTTTAACACTCACAGCTGCTGAACAGGACAGCCTCAAGCAATCGGCCACTGCCATTGCCGAGAAAACAGCGGCCTATCTATAAAAAAAGCGCATTTCTGCGCTTTTTTATGACCAAACAAACAACCCAGCGGCTGCCGCTGAAACTAGTGAAACTAAAATACCTGCAAGCAACATATAAGGGACGCGCGCGCTAAGGTAATCATTCTTTTCCTGATCGACCAACCCTTTAAAGGCGCCAATAATCATCCCCAATGTGCCAAAGTTGGCAAAACTCGTCAAGAACACAGTTAAGACAATTCGCGCATGTTCATTAGCAAATAGCCCTTTTTGCGCCATGATGTTTTTGGATACTTCACCCATGACGACAAATTCATTGGTTACTAACTTAGTACCCATGAACTGGGCAATTTGAAAGGCTTCATGGGCATTAAAACCTAAGAGCCAGGCAAACGGGAACATGACCACGCCAAACATATTTTCCAACGTCAACCAGCGTAGGCCAGTTAAACTCAATAACTGGTCGATCATAGCCGCTAATGACACAAAGGCGATGACTGTTGCGGTGATAATCAAAATCAACTTCCCTGCCCCAAGAATCGAATCACCTAAAAATGAGAAGAAAGGCGCTTTTTGATTGTTATCGTCAGCAACACCGACAATCACGTCATCTTCGGGTGCCACTTTAGTGGGATTCAGGATGGCGGAAATGATGATTGCCCCTAAGATGTTTAACGGAATTGCTGTCAACACATATTTACCTGGCACCATTTGCGTGTAAGATCCAATAATGGCTGAGGTCACACAACTCATCGACATCATCGCCAAAGTGAAATTACGCCGGGCTGACATCTGATCAAGCTGCGTTTTTGACACAGCCAACACTTCCGTATTCCCCAAAAACATCATTTCAATGGAAAAAAAGGCTTCAAATTTTGGTTGTCCTGTAATAAAGGCCAACCCCTTACCAATCCATTTAATAAACCATGGTAACAAGCCAATATATGTCAAAATATCAAATAATGGCACAACCAATAAAATTGGCAATAAGGCCGACGTCACAAAGTTCGGACCGCCATTATTAGCTGTCAACCAATCAGGCAAGGCAAAAGCCGTTCCTTCTGCGGCCACTGAAACTAACCAGTTAAACCCGTCAGCCGCACCCTGAACGGCAATTTGGCCCATTTTAAATTGCGTGAAAAACCACGCCAATAATAATTCAATGCCTAACACCGTCACCACTGATCGCCATTGAATATTTTTTTTATCGTTTGAAAACAAATACGCAATCCCAATAAATATGGGAATACTGAGTATGTTCATGATCACAAGCATTTTAATTACCTCTTAACTCTCTCGCTTTTCTGCCATGGTGATGAGCTATCACGTTTCATTAGAAAATTTATGTCTCTGTCTATTGTAACAGGATAGCGATATAACAACAAAAAATGATTATAAATTAAAATATTGTCGCTCATCTTTGGCAGTATCTAACCTTATTTTCGGGCAAAAAAATCCTAGCTGGATCCAGCTAGGATTTTAATCAATCAGCTTATTTAAGCTGCCTTAATATAGTTGACACCATCTGCCTTTGGCGCGCGTGTCTTACCAAAGAAGAAGACAAGCACAATAATCGTCAAGACATACGGTGCGATTTGTAGCCAAATTGATGGGACATTCTTCAAACCTGGCAACTGTGCACCAACCACGGCAAGTGATTGTGACAAACCAAAGAAGAGCGAAGCACCCAATGCACCAATTGGATTCCAACGACCAAAGATCATCGCTGCCATCGCCATGAATCCCTGACCCACAATAGTGCTGGCTGAATAGTTCAATGAAATTGATTGTGCAACCACGGCACCACCAACACCACCAAGCAAGCCCGAAAGCATAACGCCTGAATAGCGCAAACGTGCCACATTCAAGCCTAATGTATCAGCCGCTTGCGGATTTTCACCAACTGAACGCAAACGCAGACCAAACTTCGTCTTGAAAATCACGTACCAAGATAGCACTGCCACCACGATTGCTAGCCAAGCTGGCCCAGACGTCTTCGCAAAGAAGAGATCCCCAAGAATCGGAATGTGTGACAAAACTGGAATTGACGTATAACCAAAGTCTTGTGAGATTGGCACAGTTTGTCCCTTACCATAAAGGACTTTAATTAAGAACACACCCAAAGCTGGGGCCATCAAGTTAATCACGGTACCCGAAATAATGTGATCCGCACGCAATGTGATCGTTGCGACACCGTGCAACAAAGAGAAAAGCAACCCAACCACAGCACCGGCAAGCAAACCAAACCATGGTGTGGCTGAACCTAATGTGCTAGCAAATGTCAGGTTAAAGACAACCGCCGCAAATGCGCCCATGCCCATAATACCTTCCAAACCAACGTTGACGACGCCGCCACGTTCTGAGAACGTGCCACCAATTGACGTGAAAATCAACGGCGTTGAGTAAACCAATGTACTAGAAATTACGAGTGATAACATCGCCATTAATGACATCTTTATTCACCGCCTTTCTGATTTTTACCGGCAACCGACTCGGCTTTGGCTGCCTTCTTAATCGCAGCTGCTTCAGCTGCTTTTTCGTCCATTTCATGGACACGCTTTTGAATCAATTGAATCAAATACTTTGCGCCCACGAAGAAGATAATTGAGGCTGTCACAATATCAACTAATTCAAATGGGACACCTGATGACATCGGCATTCCTAGACCACCAATCTTCAATACTGAGAAGATTGCTGCGGATGCTAAGATACCAAGGTATGAGCCGCTACCAAGCAACGCAACCGCCATCCCATCAAAACCAATGGCTGGCGAACCGTTTTGCGTAAAGAAGTTCAGATAGTTCCCAAGCCCTTCAATGGTACCAGCTAAACCAGCTAAACCACCAGAAATGGCCATGGCAATCACTGCATTACGCTTGTCTGACATCCCTGCATACTTTGCCGCATCTGCATTCAAACCAACGGCACGAATTTCAAAGCCAAGCGTTGTCTTAGTCATCACAAACCAGATCACAACAATCATGATCAAAGCAATGAAAATACCCGCTGAAATACTTGAGCCTTGCGTCAAATCCGTCAGCCACTTCATTTGCAATGACGCATTGGCGCCAACTTGCTTGGTCGTTTCGGCTGATTCTTTAATGCTCTTTGACATCGTATTTTGCAAAATGTTATTCCCTAAGAACAACAAGATATAGTTCATCATGATGGTCACGATCACTTCACTGGCACCAAACTGGGCGCGTAACCAACCCGGAATAGCGCCCGCAATCGCACCTAACCCAACACCAAGCAAAATAGAACTTGGCATCATCAGATAAGCCGGCATATCTGGAAAGCTCAACGCATACCAGACTGAACCAACCCAGCCAGCTAAGGCTTGACCAGATAACCCAATGTTAAAGAATCCAGCTGTTTGCGCCACGGCAAAGCCAAGCGCTGTTAAAATCAATGGCGTCATTTGAGTCAAGACACCACCGATGTCTTGCATTGAACCAAAGGCTGAACCCAGTAACGCCACATAACCAGAAATCGGATTGTACCCGAAAACCAGCATAATAACGGCCCCAATAATCAACCCAAAAAGGACTGAGAATAAGGCCACAGAAAATGAATTTTTTTGTGCTGCCATTAGGCGTGTACCTCTTCTTTAAGCGCTGCACGGGCGTCGGCTAGACTCATCCCTGTCATCAGCAATCCTAATTCTTGTTTATTTGTATCTTTTGCATCAACAATCCCGACAACTTTACCCGCATTGATCACGGCAATACGATCAGACAAATTCAAAATTTCATCTAATTCAAAGCTGACGACCAGCACCGCTTTACCGTCATTACGTTGATCAATCAAACGTTGATGGATATATTCAATCGCGCCGACATCAAGTCCACGTGTTGGTTGGGCGGCAATTACCAATTCGTTATCACGATTCAACTCACGGGCAATCACGGCTTTTTGTTGATTACCACCAGACATCGACCCAGCCAAGACATGAATACCAGCCGAACGCACGTCAAATTCCTTGACCAACTCGTTAGCCAACTTGTCCATTGCATCAGCCTGCAACACGCCGTGTTGTGACAAAGGCGCCTTATAGTACGTTTGCAATGCTAAGTTTTCTGACAACGTCATATCAACTTCCATTCCAAACCGGAGACGATCTTCAGGGATATGCCCTACACCGGCTTCTGTGATTTGGCGTGGCTTCTTATTGGTAATGTCTTGTCCTTGCAAAACTACCTGACCTGACTGTACTTTGGTCAATCCCGTAATGCCTTGGATTAATTCTGTTTGTCCATTGCCATCGATTCCAGCAATACCGACAATTTCACCAGCCTTAACGTCCAGTGAAAAGTCTTTAACCGCGGCCACACCACGTGCATCATGCACTTCAAGATTGTCAATGTGCAACACCGTTTCGCCAGGCGTGGCATCAATCTTGTCAGTCTTAAAGCTCACTTCACGACCAACCATCAAGTCAGCCAATTCTTGTGATGACACGCCGGCCACCGGGAACGTATCAATTGACTTCCCGGCACGAATAACCGTCACCGTGTCAGCAGCCGCCCGAATTTCATCTAACTTGTGGGTAATCAAAATAATTGATTTCCCTTCTTTGGCCAAGTTATGCAAAATAGCAATTAATTCTTCGATTTCTTGTGGGGTCAAAACCGCTGTTGGTTCATCAAAAATCAAAATATCAGCACCACGATAGAGTGTTTTCAAAATTTCAACACGTTGTTGCTGACCCACGGAAATATCAGAAACCTTCGCATAGGGATCAACTTGCAAGCCATATTGTTCAGACAATGCTTGAATCTTTTTGGCTGCTGACTTGGTGTCGAGTGACAAGCCTTTCGTCACTTCAGACCCCAAGATGATATTTTCAGTCACCGTAAAGGCATCAATGAGCATAAAGTGCTGATGCACCATCCCAATACCCAAAGCAGCTGCCTTTGAGGGTGAATCAACAGTTACTTGCTGCCCATTAATCAAGATTTCACCTGAAGTTGGTTGCAACAAGCCTGTGAGAATATTCATCAGAGTTGATTTCCCAGCACCGTTCTCACCAAGTAACGCGTGAATTTCACCTTGTTGGACTTTTAAATTAATGTCATCATTGGCTGCGAAATCGCCAAATTTTTTGACGATATGACGCATCTCAATGACTGGTAATGATTCGGTCATTTATTTTCTCAGCGCGCGGGAAATGGCAGTATTTGCACATTATCACCGCGTTTTCACTTTCTGATATATTTTCAAAAAATTCCACGGACAAATGCTGTTCGTGGAAAATTCTTCAAATAATATTATACCATGTTTGCTATGGTGCAATTATTTCAATTGATTTACTATACATCCCGCTGCTAAACGTTTTAAAAATCTGCATTGCTTTTGTTCCGCCGCATAAAATTACGCTATAATAGAGGCATGTCACGAAAAATTGAACTCCCCACTGCGGCGGAAATGAAAAAATTTCATAATCAATCGCATCAACGGACTTTTTGGTCCTATTTTTCGATGCCACAACGGTTGACCCTTGGGTTCCTGTCCGTCATCACGATTGGCGCCCTTCTCTTAATGTTACCCATCAGCCACTATGGTAACATGCGACATAGTTTTCTCAATGCCTTATTCACCTCGACATCAGCTGCGTCAGTGACAGGACTCACAGTTGTTGACACAGCCACGCACTGGACACTGTTTGGTCAAATTGTCATCATGTGTTTGATTGAAGTTGGCGCGCTAGGTTTTATGTCCTTTTCTGTGTTATTGTTCACGGCAACCAAGCGACAGATGGACTTACGTAACCGGATGATGATCCAAGAAGTCTATAGTCTCGAAAACCTGTACGATACACGCGCAGTTTTTGGTTACGTCATCAAGTTATCCATTATCATTCAAATTGTCGGGGCACTCTGTCTGGCACCTTTCTTTATCAATGATTTTGGTATCAAAAAAGGCAGTTTCTTTGCCCTCTTTCATGCCATTTCGGCTTTTGGAAATGCGGGGTTCACGACGCTACCTGGTAACGGGGCAGCGTATACGAGTCAGCCTTGGGTGATGTTCATTTTTGCCGCTTTAATTGTGGCCGGTTCGCTAGGATTTTTGGTTTGGCGTGATGTTTTGTTGTATTCACGGACTAAAAAATTAAGTTTACATTCAAAACTCGCCTTAGTCATGACTGGTGCCCTAATTGTTGGTGGTTGGCTACTTTATGAAATCACCCAAAGTAATTTGGCCATTGCACACACCCTGTCACCACTCAATCGTGCCTTCAATACGCTTTTTATGTCTATTTCCTATCGGACAGCTGGCTTTTCTCAATTCAGCTTTACCGACATGTCACAAGCCACCATCTTAGTCACGATGATCTTAATGTATGTTGGTGGCACCCCCGGTTCTACTGCTGGCGGGTTAAAAACAACTACCTTAGGCGTTTTATTACTCAAAACACATGCTGCGCTGCGCGGTAAAAAAGATGTGACCTTTGCACATCGCCGTCTTACTGATGAAAATATTACCCGCGCACTACTCCTTGTTTTTGTTTCAATGGTCTTCCTGGCTGGTCTATCATTTTTGCTCCTCCTCACTCAAGGTACCGATGCCCATTTTGGTCTCGAATACATCGTCTTTGAAGTCGTCAGTGCGTTTGCTACTGCCGGATTATCCCTTGGCCTCACGCCACATCTCACAGACTTTGGCCAATGTGTCATTATGCTCACGATGTTTATTGGTCGTGTCGGCGTCTATACGGTCATGTTCTCTGTGCTCAATGTGCACACCGAACACGCCCCTTATCAATACCCTGAAGAATCTGTCATTATCGGTTAATATTTGAAAGGATAAAAAAATGCGTCAAACCTATGCTATTATTGGTCTGGGCCGCTTTGGTGGTGCCTTACTGGAAACGTTAGTGGCCAATGGCCAAGATGTGCTTGGCATTGATATTAACGAAGAACAAGTCAACGATTATCGCGACATCGCCACTCAAGTCGTCATCGCTGACGCCCAAGAAGATGATGTCTTACGTAAATTAGATATCGCGAGCTTCGATCATGTCGTGATTGCCATTGGTCATAATATGCAAGCCAGTATTTTAGCCACCATCAACGCCAAAGACCTTGGGGCTAAAAACGTGATTGCCAAAGCTGAAAATCGGACCCATTTACGAGTGTTAACGAAAATTGGGGCTGATTTCGTCGTTCAACCGGAACGTGAAATGGGTGAACGAATCGGCCGTAAGTTACTCGCCCCTAACATGTTAAACTTCATTGAACTATCAGATGATTATTCAATGGCCGAAGTCCAAATTGTGAATCCAGCCTTTACCGGCAAGACCCTCTCGGAATTAAAAATTCGCAAAAAATTCGGCTTGAACGTTATTGCTGTACGCCACGATGGTGAAGTCATTGTGGCACCGGAATCTAGTTATCGTGTGCACCCTCTCGATATTCTCTCGGTTGTCGGACCAAAAGATATGGTAGATGACTTCGACCAAATGACAAATAAGTAAAAAAACACCGGTTAACCGGTGTTTTTTTATGCCATTATTCGATAATAAATTGGGCAACTTGTCGCGTCACGGCTGGCTTGTCTCGAACCTGACTGTGTTGGACTTTTGGTCCCCTGATTGTCAAAGTCTGATAAATTTGGTCTTTTTTGACCCAAAATTTTAACGCGCACGAACTAAAATTCGTCACGACGCCATCACTGCCATCCCCGATATCACCCATCACATTTAATATTTTCGTTTGTTCGGGCATATTAGCGCGATGTTGCTCAAAGTAACGATAACTCGCATCTTGCAACCGTGGGCGTTTTGTTGCCGGGTCAATCGTATTGTGATCAAATGCATGGTCAAAACCGCCTGACCCCAAACCAGAATTAAACGGCGCAGCAATGGTAACCAGATGCGTAACAGTTGGATACGTCGTATCTTGTATTGGGTGCGACAACAGCACATGCAACGCAGCAGTCGCCCCCATCGAATGCCCAACTAGGACAACTTGATTGACATGACGCGCTTTTAACGTTTGTAATAAGCGCGCGAGTGCTGCGCTAGCTTGCTGGGCAGTTGTTTGTTTATCGTCAAAATTCAATTGATAAATGCCACCTTGTTGTAGTTGGTGCGTCGTTCCCGACAATTTCACCATACCTTGCGGTGACACGTTGACTTGTTGGCGCCGTTTCAAATGCGTTTGCGCCTGAATCGCGGTCGCCAACGCCTTCGTTGCCCGCGCGCTACTCCCATAACCATGCAATAAAATAATGGTTTGACGAGAAGCGGGTCGGGCAACTTTTTGCGTCGCAAACCACAAGCCCACACTGGCCAGTAGTCCCAATACGACCATCACAAGCACAACCCTTTTTACGTGGTACTTTGCCATTTGGCCACCTCATTTCGGCTGACTAACGCACTTAATCGATTGGATCGCTTTCATCAATTTGATTAATTTTATCGAAAACGCGGAACAAATTATCCATTTCGGTTAATTTATACTTGCGTGAGTTACGATCATAGACAATTTCGGATTGAATCGGTTCCCCAATTTGCAGGTCATGCAAAAAATCACGAATTTCAGAGATATCCCGTTGCACAGTCTTGCGGCCAATAAAAAACATGTCTTCGATTTCTTCAATCGACAAAGCGCGATGGCTAATTAAAGCCGAATAGAGCCTCAAAATACGCTGTTTATCGTTAAATACTGTTTTCCGTGCTGCCATAATTTTCCCCAGGTTTAAATGTTAAATTTATTGTACCAAATAAAACAGATGTTCGGTACAATAAAGATAAGCAATTTATCACGAAAGGTTGGCCTCATGTCTTTATTTAATTTCTTTAAAAAGAAAGCCACTAACACGACACCAGAACCCACCCCCGTCACCGACGACACGCCGATTACCTGGGAAAATACCACTGATCCAGATGATTTTTTTGAAGGTTATCCGGCCGCTGTGCAAGCCCTAACTGACGCTGGCAAACACGCAGCCTCGGAAACGCTGCGGGCGAACGAACTGGCACTTCAGCTGGCCTTTATTGAACGATTTGAAGCCAAAACACGCGCTGACATCGCTAACATCAGCGACCTTGATGCGCGCACAACGGCTGTCATTGATGCCGTCAGCACGGTCCGGCGCTATAACCGTCACATGTCTGTTGCCGTTCGTGCCCGTTTGGCCCAAGCCAAGAAAAATTTAATTGGAGAATAACATGCAGCTTACTGTGCCACTCGAAAATGGTTTCATTCCCGATAAGTATGCCAAATTTGCACCGGCAAAATATCGGACACAAGACATGCCGACCACAAACTTTCCTATCACAATCACGGATATCCCTGACGGCACACAATCACTGTCAATCAGTCTGATTGACTATGACGCCATCCCCGTTGGTGGATTTCCTTGGATTCATTGGCTCGCCGCCAATGTCCCTGTTGGCAATGTGCCGGAAGACTTGCGCGCAACGGGTCAAGCGGTTTCGGGCACGAACTCAACATGGCATTTTGTGCAAAAGTGCCAACAACCGGCCAATCCGGCGGTCAACCAAGCCTACATCGGCCCTATGCCACCGGATCAAACGCACAACTACACGCTGACCGTCTTTGCCCTTGATACGCAACTGGATCTCCAAGATGGCTTCTTCTTAAACGAACTGCGGACCAAAAGCCAAGGCCACGTACTGGATATGGCAATCGTAGAACTGCCTGCCCGCGCTTAACACCTCATTGAGGTGTTTTTTTATGCAGAAAATTAGGATTATTCAACACCTGATTGCATATTTGTTGTATTTAAATTCATGACGCTTTATGATTTACAGCAACGACTCGGGAGGAAATAGTATGACAGCAACTCAAATTAAAGTGGCCATCGTTGGCGTCACCGGCTATGCCGGAATGGAATTACTACGCTTACTTCACGCTCATCCATACGTGCAGATCGTCTCAATTCATCAAACAACTGAGACCCAGGAAACGATTGACCAAACCTTCCCTCATTTGCAGTCACTGTATAAAATGACACCAACACTCGTTGACCCAGTGCATATTATGCAAAACGCCGATTTAGTTTTTTTCGCCACATCAAGTGGCGTCACCAAAACGCTCGCTGCGCCATTTATTGCGCAACACTTTCCCGTCATTGACTTATCTGGGGACTTTCGTTTGAACGCCAAAGACTATACACAATGGTATCATCAACCCGCCGCACCACAAGCATTGTTGGACCAAGCCAGCTACAGTCTCGCCGATTTTTATAGCAACGATAAAACCTACATCGCTAACCCCGGTTGCTACGCTACCGCCACCCTCCTAGCTTTAGCACCGCTGGCCCAAGCACAGTTACTCGATACCGACAGCATTGTCATTGATGCCAAAAGTGGGCTCTCTGGTGCTGGGAAATCGTTAACGACGGCGAACCATTTTGTCACTGTCAACGAAAATATGATGATGTACAAGGCGAATCAACATCAACATTTACCAGAAATCATGCAACAGTTACAACGCTGGCAGCCCAGTCTAGCCCATATTCAATTCACAACCTCACTGCTCCCCATTAACCGCGGTATTTTCGTCAGTGCTTATGTGAAATTAAAGCAGCCCTTAACCCCCACAGCCATTCACACCCTTTATCACCAGACCTACGCCGACAAACCATTTGTCCGGTTGATGCCACTAGATACCCTACCAGATATCAAGCAAGTCGTCGGGACGAATTTCACAGATATCGGCATCACCTATAATCCCATCACCCACTATCTCACGATTGTCAGCGTGCTGGATAACATGATTAAGGGTGCCGCCGGCCAAGCCATTCAAAATATGAATCATCTGTACCATTTTGAGGAAACGACTGGTTTAAATCTCATTGCGCAATATGCTTAACACGATACCGAGGAAAAACATGACCCAAACACTAGACGCACCATTCACAACCTTATCTCATCCCAGCATTGCCGCACCAAAAGGCTTTCACGCCGACGGGCAACATGTTGGTTTAAAACACAAAGCCAAAGATTTGGGCTGGCTGATCAGCGACGTGCCCGCTGCGGTAGCCGGCGTCTTTACAACCAACCAAATCCAAGCCGCCCCCGTCCAAGTTACCAAACAAACCATTCAAAACGGCCAGCTACAAGCGATCGTTGTCAATTCTGGCAATGCCAACGCGGTGACTGGGCAAATTGGTTTGACGCACGCCAAAATGATGCAAACGACGACCGCGGATAAATTGGGTATTGCGCCCAACTTGGTGGGCGTCGCATCAACTGGTGTTATCGGGCAAATACTCCCTATTGACACCGTGACCACAGGCATTCACCAGCTTCAGCATGACGGTGACCCCAAAGGGTTTGCCCACGCCATTATGACCACGGATACCAACGAAAAGGCCGTGACCATTCAAGGCACCATTGCCGGAAAACAAGTCACAATGAGCGGCGTCGCAAAAGGTTCCGGTATGATTCATCCCAACATGGCCACCATGCTTGGCTTTATCACCACGGATGCTAATATTACCAGTTCGCTATTGCAACAAGCCTTGGCAGAAGACGTCGAGACGAGTTTTAACCAAATCACCATTGATGGCGATACCAGTACCAACGACATGGTCTTAGTCATGGCCAATGGCCTTGCTGGCAATCCACTGATTACACAAGCCGATGCTACCTACGAACAATTTAAAGCGATGCTACATCACGTGACCACGACGCTGGCCATTGCGATTGCCAACGATGGCGAAGGGGCAACGAAACTTATCACCGTCACCGTTACCCATGCGGCTTCGGCCACCGCCGCCCGACTCATTGCCAAAAAGGTGGTCGGCTCATCATTGGTGAAAACCGCCATGTTTGGCAAAGATCCCAATTGGGGTCGCATTATTGCCGCCATTGGCGCTACCGAAACGGCTATTACCCCAGATACCATTGCCATCAGCATTAATGACTACCCAGTCATGCAAGCTGGCGCCCCTGTTGCCTTTAACCAGACAGCACTGGCAAATTCACTAGAAGACCCGCACATCACGATTCAAATTGATCTCAACAATGGAGAAGCCACCGGCCAAGCCTGGGGATCGGATTTGACTTACGACTATGTAAAAATTAACGCCCTCTACACCACATAAGTTACACCAAGGAGCGAAGCGATGACCAAAAAATACATCATTAAAATTGGCGGTAATGCCGCCCAACAGCTCACGCCTGCGTTTTTTGACACGATTAAACACTGGCAAAAACAACATATTCAAGTGGCCATCGTCCATGGCGGTGGTGATCAGATTTCTAATTTGATGACGCAATTCAACGAACCGGTACAAAAATTTAACGGTATTCGGGTCACCACCGTGCAAGGCCTTCATATCACACAAATGGCGCTCCTCGGCCAAGTGCAACCAGCGCTAACCGAAGCCTTTCGGCAACACGGCATCGCAGCCATCGGACTTAATGCCGGTAGTAATCAACTGTTAACCGGCCATGTGTTGGATCAGGCACTTTATGGCTATGTGGGCGTTATTCACCAAGTCAACACCCAGCTCATCCAACAACTTTGGCAGCAAAATTTAATCCCAATTATCGCCCCCCTTGCCATGACAAATGACGGCCAGTGGTTAAATGTCAACGCTGACCACGCAGCCACCGCCATTGCCAAACAACTCCACGCTGACGCCTTGTATTTACTCACTGACGTTGCCGGCGTGAAAGTCAGTGGTTGCTTATTACAAAAACTCACCAAAAAAACGGCGCAACAATTAACCGCTGATCACCTCGTCACTGGTGGCATGATTCCAAAAATCAACAGTGCCTTAAGCGCGGTCAAACGCGGGGTTCATCATGTCCATATCACCAACACCGTCACCCAACCGGGCACGGTCGTTACACTTTAACAAGGAGTACCTTATGACCCTCTTTCCTAATTATCACCGTGCACCCGTGACTTTTATCCAAGCGCAAAATGCCACTTGGTTTGACGACCAAGGACAGGCCTATAGTGATTTAACCAGCGGCATTGGCGTCTATAACATTGGCGCAACTCACCCCAAAGTCGTAGCAGCCTTGACGCAGCAAGCTGAAAAAATGTGGCATATCCCCAATTTATATCAAAATCCTTTGCAAGAGGCCGTGGCCCAACAACTCGGTGGCAATGATTACACGACTTATTTTGCCAATTCTGGTGCCGAAGCAAATGAAGCGGCGATTAAACTCGCACGTCTGGTAACCGGTAAATCAACGATTATCTCGTTTACCAACTCGTTTCACGGTCGCACCTATGCGGCCATGTCAGCCACCGGGCAAGACAGTATTCATGCTGGCCTACCCATGTTGACCGGCTTTACTTACGCGAAATTCAACGATATTACCAGCGTCAAAGCACTGATCACCGACGATACGGCGGCCATTATGTTGGAATTGGTGCAGGGTGAAGGTGGTGTTTTCCCCGCTGACCCAGCCTTTGTCGCTGAGTTAGTTAATTTAGCGAAAACAAATGGCATTTTGTTACTGGTTGATGAAGTCCAGACGGGCATGGGCCGAACTGGCACAAGATTTGCTTTTGAACAATATGGTTTCACGCCAGACATTTTTACCACCGCCAAAGGATTGGCTAACGGCATTCCGGTTGGTGCCATGTTAGCGAAAAACGAATTCGCCCCTGCTTTGGCCTATGGTACACACGGTTCCACTTTTGGCGGCAATCCCTTAGTCATGTCCGCTGCACAAGCGACCCTGACTATCTTAGATGAGGTGTTACCAACTTTACCGGAAAAAGTGGCCTTATTTTGGGATAAGTTAGCTGAATTTAAAAACTTATCAGTCGTTGATGACGTCCGCGGTCTGGGGATGATGGCCGGTATGTCACTCACGGTGCCAGTGGATCAAGTCGTTGCTGATCTCTTGCAAGAACACATTATTGTCTTATCCGCCGGCCACAACACGTTACGCCTGCTGCCACCATTAACAATTCCCACCGCCCAACTATTAGAGACGTTAGATAAAATTAAAATTCAACTTGATAAAATTTAGTTGTTGACAATTAATTCTCATGTTGTTATACTTAAATAGTTGAGTAAACAACAAATTGCTCCATAGTTCAGTGGTAGAATAACGCACTGTTAATGCGCAGGTCCCTGGTTCGAATCCAGGTGGAGCAGTACAGAATTGATTTATATTAGAAAGCACATGATTTAAATCATGTGCTTTTTCTTTTACAAAATATAATCTCATAATGATTGTAGTATTCTTCAATAGTCATAAAATTACGTTAAATTAACTCATTCATTATTATTCTGGCTTAAGTGGTAATTTTTTATTTATTGGTCCGTGATTATTGCATGAAAAAAAACTAACCTATTTTACTATGATATCAAGCAATTACTGACCTTATTCTCTTTATGAAAGTAAAGACTTTCTCTCATAAACTGTAGGTATGGTAAGAAAAATCAAATAAGCATATTTGTTGATATTTTACAAGCCTTTGTTATATTATAAGGATATAAAGATATAGGGGGATTAATTGAATGAATAGTGTAGTGAAAAAGAGTATTGTTGCAGTAACAGGTGCATTAGCACTTGTAGTAGCTGGTGGGAGCTCCGTACATGCTTACACTAGTTGGCAGGCTGGTAAGGAACATCTGACAAGACCTCAGAATACATTGATAAGTTAACGGACCATATTAAGCAGATTAATGATGACCAAAAGAAACGCCTCGATGAGGTTAACACCTTAACAAAGAAGGCTACTGACTTAGAAAAACGAGCTGAAAAAGCAGAAAAGCTAAGAGACTTTACTCAAGCTGAGTTAAATCAAAACAATGCTAATTGGTTGAAAGACAGGACAGATAGGGATGCTATTCAAGCTGAACTTAACGAAGTAAAGAACCAAATTTCTGAGAAAGAACAAACTATTGAAAAGAACGCAACTGAAATTACTCGTCTGAATGATGAACTAGCTAAGGCTAAGGATAAAAGTTCAAAAGATGATAAGAAAATTTCAGAATTAGAAGAAGCTATTGGTGACGCCCAGAAATTAAGAGAAAAAGCAGAAAAGGCTTACATGGACGCAACCAAAGATCAAGTAAAAAACAATCAAGCAAAACAACAATAAACACTATTGAGCAACCTTTCGGGGTTGCTTTTTTATTTTATTTATATTCTACATTTGGCTCAGGAATACATATGTATTTCTTTTGAAAACATAGAAAAACCCCACAAATTAGATTTACAGCTAACTATTGGGGGTAGTTTATATCAACAGTATCATTTTTTTGCAATCATTTTAAAACTAAAAAATAGCCTTATTTTAGAACTAATCAACTGATTTTAATGGCGTTTCCCACCTTTTTTGACTATGTTAAAAATATGTCTTACAGCCTTTTTCTTATTTATCAACACATACAAAAAGAGACTAACTACCACTTATTAGTGGGTTAGTCTCTTTTATAATGAAAGATAACAGACATTTAGTTGTTAGCTGACGTTGTAATGCAACATTATTTAATCCACTTTATGTCGAGGATCGTTTGCTATCTGTTCAGCATGCTCCTTTAATTTTCTCATCTCCTCAACTGCCGCATTCATGTCAGCCTCGTGAGCAGTCTCAACCGCGTTTCGCGTTTCTTGTTCCTTTGCTTGTTCCTTTTGTCTAATCAGATTTTCCTGATCAGCAAGAAGATTGTTCTTTTCACCAGTCAGTCGATTAATCGTGTCGTTCAGCTGATTAATTGTGTTACTATTTGTAGTAATGTCTCTCTGTAAATCAATAAGCCGTTGCTGCATATCAGGAGTTCCTAATTTCGCTTGCAATTCACTCTCAAGCCTATTTTTTTCAGTAATAAGTGTATTATTTTCAGTAGCAAGTCTATTTTTTTCAGTTTCAGCATTTGCCAACAATGTGTCAACACTCGATTTTTGTTCTTTCAATTTCCTTATTCGTCCAGCTAATTCGTCAATGTAATTCTTAGTTTCCGTTATATGCTGATTTCCAGCGGTACTTTCCCACTTCGTAAAAGCATACGCTGTTCCCCCAAACAAAACCATAGCAAATGCTAGGATTGCGCCAGGTAAAGCGATTTTAGTAACTAGATTCTTCATAGTTTTACCCTCAACTCTCGATACATTTTTCTGTTTTTGGTTTGTGATACATCTTTCAAAATATTAATCACTTATCATAACACACACTATTTTCAGTTAATATTTTACGCTCTTTTAAAATATTATCAATAATATTGTGTAATTATTTTTGTAATAAAAAACAGAGACTCGTCTCCGTACAACCCTCAGCAACTAAAAAAGCCATGCAGACTAGTCTCACAACTAGCCCACACGGCTTTTTATTTTATTTCACGGCATAATGCGCAGCAGCAGCGCCAAGATTAAAACGTGAAATCGTGACCTTTTCAAATCCCACCTGTAATAACCGTTGTCCTAACGTGCGATAATCCATGAACTGTTCGGTGGTCTCATCCAGGTACTTGTACTCTTGATACTTCCCTTTAGCAAATAACTTACCAAACATTGGCATCACCTGGCCAAAATACAATTGCCAGAACGGCTTCACCACTGGGTTATCAGGTTGTGACGTCTCTAAAATCACCAACTGCCCCCCTGGCTTAAGGACACGATACATTTCCTGCAAACCAAGCACTGGATCAGGTAAGTTTCGCAGACCAAAGCCAATCGTCACAATATCAAACGTATTGTTGTCAAACGGCAAGGCCATTGCATCCCCTTGCACTAACGTGATTTTATCAAAATAATCACTGACGTCGACTTTCTTTTGCCCAATTGCCAACATTTCCTCACTAAAATCAAGGCCTGTCACATGGGCAGTTGGATCACTTTTTTCCGCCAAAGCTAACGCCCAGTCAGCGGTTCCAGTCGCTAGATCAATAATATTTGCGCCTTCTGGAAAGGTCATCCGTGCCATTACTTTTTGGCGCCACAACTTATGCGTGCCGAGTGAGATGATGTTATTCATCTTGTCATATTCAGGGGCAATCGTATTAAAAAGTGCCCGCACATCAGTATTTTTTGGTGATTGTGTCATAAGTTTTTATCCGTGAGCTGTGTCGCTCACGCCTACTCCTCTTTTATTGTAACGCCGTTAATGTCTCAAGCTCCGCTGCGAACAAGCGTCGTTGCACCTTGCCACTCGCCGTAACATGCCAAGTATTGGCTTGATAGAAGCGTTGTGGCACCTTATAATGGGCCAACTGTTCGCGACCAAAACGCCGCAATGCGGCCGCAGATAAGTCCGTCCCCATCACAACAGCGACCGGCACTGCCCCCCACTTATCATCTGGCACACCCACGACAACCATTTTCTGCAGTCCTGGCATGGTTGCATAGGCGGCTTCAACTTCATCCGGGAAAATATTTTCCCCACCAGAGCTAATCATATCGCCTTCGCGCCCTTGAATGTATAAAAAACCATCATCATCAAGATACCCAAAATCCTCGGTGTTAAACCAGCCTGCCTGCATATTTTTAGCCAACAATTCAGGTTGGTTTAAATAGCCTGGTGTTAAGGTTGGTGATTTGAGCCAAACAGCGCCAGACGTTCCCGGCGCTACCGGTTGACCTGCTGCATCACGAATACTCAAACTAACGGGAAATAGTGGTTTCCCGACTGATCCTATTTTTACCTGGGCATCAGCCGCATCTAACGCCACCACTTGTGACGCCGTTTCCGTCATGCCATAGGATTGAATAATGGGGAGTTGGTGCGCCGCTGCTTGTTGCAACGTGGTAGCGTCGGTTGGCCCGCCACCAAGTAGTAGCGTTCTAAAGTGTGGATTATACGTCACACCAGCTGGTAAATCCGCCAGTAACTGTTTAAGCATCACAGGCACGGCTGACATTGTGGTAATTGTATCATGAATCAGTAAGTCATTAATGTGATGCGAATCAAATTTCTCAACCAATACCACCCGCATCCCATAAATTAAGCTCCGCATTAAAATGGCAAATCCACTAATATGGAAAATCGGCACCACGGCCAACCAAGCATCCTGACTAGTGAGTCCCAGATTAAGCGCACTGCCCATCGCTGACATCCAATGATTATAATACGTCTGCATCACGCCTTTTGGTTGGCGTGTCGTGCCCGACGTATACATCACGCTCGTCACAAAGTCATCGGGATACTCAGCCACTGGTGTCACCGGTTGACCGGCTGGCAATTGCGAAAATTTAACTTGTTGGGCCACCGCCAATTCAGCTGTGTAACCGTCATCGGTCAATAATAACGAAACACCGGCATCCGCCAACTGGTAGTTAATTTCAGCAACAGACAAGCGCCGATTAATAAAAACAATGGTTTTGCCCAATTGTTGCAGGCCCATAATAACCAAATAACCTTGTAGACTATTGGTCATGATCACGGCCACGCGTGAATTTTCATCCCCCAATGCGGCGATCTGACCCGCGATTTGTTGTGCCGTTTGGGCCACTTCTTGAAATGTTAAGTGTTGTTGTCCAGCTGAAACGGCCACGCGGTTTGGGGTTAACCGGGCGCGTTTCACCAACCAATTTTCCATGTTTTAAACCTCTTTAATCACTCTCTATCATACCACGCAGGCTTAAAATAACCTTGCATTTTTTAATTTACAGTTGTAGACTAATAGTATGATCAAACAAACACAAACAATGACAACAAGTGAATGGGAAATTATGCGCGTGATTTGGACGTTAGGAGAAGCGACCAGCCGCCAAATTATTCGCGTGATGGCACAGAAAACGGATTGGTCGCCTTCGACGATCAAAACGCTGATTTCGCGCTTACAAGCCAAAGGCTATTTAACCGACAATGGCGCCAGCCGCGACCGCTTGTATCTGCCAACGGTTGCGGAACACGAGGCCATGACGGCAACTTTGCAGCGGACTATCCAGGCCATGTGCGCTATGTGCGTTGGTCACGCCTTGGCCGATGTGTTGGCCACCACGCCTTTGTCGCAAGATGATATCACGCGATTGCAAGCCGTCTTACAGGATAAATACGCCCAAGCACCTGACCACATTGCTTGTGATTGCTTACCACATCAAGAAGAGGAGAAGACACCCCATGAGAGATGAACATGAACATCAACACGACCATGAACATCACCAACATCAAGACCATACAGCGATGTCTGGTCACAATATGCATCACGAACACCATGAAATGGCTATGACCCATGACCATGACACATCACACACGATGAGCCATGACCATGCAGCCATGGCTCATCATCATATGCACATGTCAGATGATCCCGGCATGGCACATATGGATATGACTGACATGGCCCGTCGCTTTTGGTGGTCTTTGGCGTTGATGGTGCCAATTATTATCATTACACCACTGATGGGCATGACTTTTCCCTTCACCTTGCAATTCCCAGGTGATACTTGGGTCACGGCTATTTTGGCCACGATCTTATATATTGTCGGCACAAAGCCCTTTTTTGTTGGGGCTAAAGCCGAGTTAAAAGCTAAAAGACCCGCAATGATGAGCTTAGTGAGTCTCAGTTTGCTCGTGACATTTTGGTACTCTATTTACGCCCTAGTAGTCAACACTTTCTGGCCAAAGGCCCATGTGATGGACTTTTTCTGGGAATTTGCGACCCTGACCGTCATTATGCTGTTGGGTCATCGTATTGAAATGGCGGCCACGATGGAAGCTGGTGATGCCACTGCCAAGTTGCGCGCCCTATTGCCCAACACCGCACACGTCAAGCACGGTGATCACTTTATGGACATGCCGGTTTCAGCATTGAAGCCAGACATGGTTGTGCAAGTTTTAGCCGGTGAAGCTTTCCCTGCCGATGGCGTTATCCTATCAGGTGAAAGTCAAGTCGATGAATCCTTAATGACTGGTGAAAGCCGTTTAATTGATAAAAAGCCCGGTGTCTCAGTTGTGGGTGGAACGATCAATGGTAATGGGACCCTATTAGTTAAAGTGACCCATGTTGGCGCTCAATCATTCATTGGTAAGCTCCAATCAACATTAGCCGCCTCACAAAGTGCCAAGTCTCGGGTTGAAACGATTGCCGATCAAGTGGCGAGTTACCTCTTTTGGGTCGCCCTCTTAATTGCTGGTTTAAGCTTAATGATTTGGACACCATTGCATGGTTTGGGCTTTGCCATTAATATTGCCGTGACTGTATTAGTCATCGCCTGCCCACATGCGCTGGGATTAGCGGTACCACTGGTCATTCAACGGACCAAAGCTATCGCCGCCACGCAAGGGATTTTAATTAAGAACCATAAAGCACTGAGTTCAGCTAACCACTTGACTTATGTCTTGATGGATAAAACGGGTACGTTAACCACCGGTCAATTCAAAGTCATGCAAGTTGTGACCGATAACTTTGATCAAAAAGAAGCCTTGGCCATCATGGCAGCGCTTGATGCCCAATCAACGCACCCACTAGCCCAAGGAATTGTCAGCTATGCCAAGCAACAACAAGCACCGGTATTATCAGCCACTGATGTTGAAAACATGGCGGGATATGGCATTGCTGGGATGGTGAATGACAAGCATTACCTACTCGTTTCCGAACGGTATTTGAAGGATCATCATATCCATTACACACCATTGGTTGCCGATGGCACGATTTCTTATTTGCTCCAACATGATCATGTGGTTGCGGCTGTCGCCCAAGGTGATGAAATCAAGGCGACTGCGCCAACATTTATCAACTATCTTAAAGCACAACATCTTATCCCAATTCTGGTGACCGGTGACAATGCCCAAGTGGCCCAAGCTGTTGCGGATCAACTGGGTATTACCGAAATCCACGCCCAAGTATCACCACAAGAAAAAATTGCCCTTGTCAAAGATTATCAAAAACAAGGTCATGTCATGATGATTGGTGATGGGATTAACGACGCGCCGGCATTAGCCCAAGCGGATCTGTCAGTTGCCATTGGGGCTGGGACACAAGTTGCGCAGGCAGCGGCGGATACTGTCTTAATTGCTAATCAACTGCCAACCATTATTGATTTTCTTAAGCTTGCCAAGCGCGCGGATCGCAAGCAAATTGAAAACCTTTGGTGGGGGGCTGGTTATAACATCATCGCCTTACCACTGGCTGCTGGGGCACTGGCAACCTTTGGTATCATGTTAAACCCAATGATCGGTGCGATTTTAATGTCGCTATCAACGGTTATTGTCGCTTTAAACGCGATGACGCTCAAAGCTTAAAAAAACAGCAACCTTATGGGTTGCTGTTTTTTTGTTGCGCATTTAAGGCACTGAGTTGTTGTTGCATTTCGCCTAACATTTTGGTTTGTAACGCCTGAACTTCTAGCATATCTGGATAATCCGTTTGAATTAAACGATCAATTTTGGCGTGTAACACCCGCATTTCTTCTTCGGTTTTCAAATTCACATGAAAATCATTATCTGCATGCAGTCGGTCATAATCTGACGACCGGTTTTGACTCATTAAAATTAAAGGGGCCTGTAAGGCCGCCGTCATACTCAAAAAGAGATTCAATAAAATAAAGGGATAGGGATCAAAATTTGCGTGGAACACATGCCAGCCGTTCACCGTAATCCAAACAACCATGGTGATAATCGCCATGATAATAAAGCCCCAACTACCGCCAAATTTTGCAACCTTATCGGCCACCCGCTGCCCAAATGTATACGTCTCACGCTGATGTTTTTTAACATTAATGACTTTAAAATTTTTATCCGTCAAAATATGGGTCAGCTTGTGTTTCATCTGACGATTCATCTGTTGATCAGCCAGACGCATGGCATTAATGCGGGCCAAACGATATGGCAATAAATGGGTCAAACAGATAAACGCATCGGCCTGATGCTCAGGAAAATCTTGTTGAATGGCACGCCGTAAATTCGACTCTAATTCAGGCAGTAAAACACCGTCCACAAATGCCGTTGTTGCACCGTCTACTAAACAATGTTGGACCCTATTTTTTTCAGTCAATGCACCAGCCTCCAATCGCTGTTATTTGCCATCATTATAGCATTATTAGCCACATAAAAAGCCTTAAAGCACCTGCTTTAAGACCAGTTATCCAATATACTTTAAACAAATAGGCTCATAATCAAGACCATCACCAGTCCAACAACAGCAATGATTGTTTCCAACACTGTCCAAATCAAGAGTGTTTGCTTCACGTTCAAATCAAAGTACTCTTTAAACATCCAGAAGCCGGCATCATTCACGTGCGAAGCGGCTAATGATCCTGCACCAATGACCAAAACCATTAGGGCTGGGTTCACATGCGAGGCAACCATCAAAGGCTGGACTAAGCCAGCTGCAGTCAAGGCAGCAACCGTCGCTGATCCTAATGCGACACGCAAAATCACGGTAATAATCCAAGCTAACAGCAATGGTGAGATAGCTGAATGGATAAATAATTGTGAAATTTGACCAGAAATACCGCCATCAATCAAAATCTGTTTAAAGGCTGCGCCACCACCAATAATCAAAAGTAACATCGCAATTGACTTGATGGCTTCTTCAACCGTGGCCATCATATCCGGTGTTTTACGCCCTTGATGCCACCCCATTGCCCACATCGCAAACACCAAAGAGATAATCATCGCTGCGACCGGATTACCAATCATGGTGATAAATGCCGCCATACCCGTTGGATTTTTAAAAGGCTGGCCATCATTGTAAACAATCGTGTATGTTGTTGTGATCCCCATTAACAAAACTGGGAACAATGATGTCAACACAGAAATACCAAAGCTGGGTGTTTCTGACAAAACAAATTGCTTTTCTTTACCAAAAGCGGTCAATTGTCGCTTAATCACAAAGGCATCTGGCGCAAATTTTTGGGCCAACTTAGTAAATAGTGGCCCAGCGATAATCGCCGCTGGTACCGCAACAATTAAGCCGTAAACCAATACGGTCCCAGGGTTAGCACCCAATGCACCAGAAATCGCCGTTGGCGCTGGATGCGGTGGCAAGAAACCATGTGTGACTGACAAAGCTGCCGCCATTGGAATACCGAGATAAAGCAATGGAACGGCAGCTTCCAGCGCAATTGCAAAGACGATTGGAATCAACAAGACCATCCCAACTTCAAAGAAGAGCGCAATTCCAATAATAAAGGCCGCAACCATGATGGCCAATTGGACACGTTGCTTACCAAATTTATCAATTAACGTATGGGCAATCCGATAAGCCCCACCAGCATCAGCGACTAAACGGCCTAAAATAGCCCCAAATCCAAAAACAATCGCCAACTCACCTAAGGATGAGCCAATCCCATTTTGAATTGACACGGGGATCTGTTGGAGTTTCATCCCCAATCCCAGGCCAACAACACTCGCCGTTAAAATCAACGCAATAAATGTGTTGATTTTAAACTTAATAATGAGTAACAAGAGGAATAAAATTCCAAGGGCCAAGACAACGAAAGACATCATAATGCTTTCTCCATTCTATGTTCAACACTGTGCCAGAACTTATTTTGAATAACCGCAACCTGTTTTCAGTTGGTTTTCTGTATACTCATTACAAGGGTGTAAGTGCCTTTTATTTTATTGTAAACGCTTTCAACAAAATATATTCTATCACAGTCTGTTATAAAAAACTACTCTCTCGGCTGACATTTAATACTTCGCTGATTTTACAGACTTATTTAACTGTAACTTAATCTAAAAGTGTATAATAGAATGTGTTGATAATTTTTCATCTAAAATTAAGGAGAAACACATCATGCGTAAGTATATCGCAGAATTCCTCGGCACATTTATCTTAGTGGCTGTTGGAACTGGTAGCATTGTTTATTCAGCTGCTACAGCACCATCACCACTCACCATTGCCCTAGCCTTTGGTTTAGCGCTAACTGGTGGTATTTATGCCTTTGCACAAATTTCTGGTGCCCACTTTAACCCAGCCGTTTCATTAGCAATGGCCATTCAAAAGCGCCTCTCATGGCTTGAATTTGTTGGTTATGTAATTGCGCAATTGCTTGGTGCTTTGGTGGCTTCACTTGCCGTTTACGGTGGTGTGTCAGCCTACTTAAAGTCAGCTACGGTAACCCAAGCTTTGTCAGGCCAAAAGATGACTGTGCAACAATTCGTTGACATTGCCGGTTTGGGACAAACAAACTTTACCAATGGTCAAGCCTTGACAGCCTTCATGTTCGAATTAGTATTGACATTCTTATTCATCCTTGTGATTTTGATTGTCACAAAGTCAGCTAGCGTACCAGCACCACTTGTGATTGGTATTTTGTTGGCAGCCTTCATTATTGTCGCATTGCCAATTACTGGTGGTGCCCTTAACCCAGCACGTGCCTTGTCACCCGTTATCTTTGTTAAGGGTAACGCCCTTGGCCACGTTTGGGTCTATGTTGTCGCTGATCTTCTTGGTGGTGTATTAGCAGCCTTTGCCGCTAACTACCTCAACAAAGACGTTGACACAGCCGCTTAAATCAACAATATAAAAAGCAGCGCTTAAAGCGCTGCTTTTTATATTGTTCTTAATTGTCTCGGAAAATCTGATGGGATAGCCCCACTAATCGTTACCGTCCCCCCATCAAAAGGTAATGGCACGATAACCGTCGCCGCATGTAACATCATGCGTGTGCCAGGTTGTTCAGGGTGATAGAGTGGATCACCGATAATTGGATGCCCAATGCTTGCCAGATGGACCCGTATTTGATGCATCCGCCCAGTATCTAATTGCACCCGCAGCAACGAATTTTGATAAACGGTATGCATGCGTGCCCAATGTGTTCTGGCAGATTGCGCGGCGAGACCGTTGATCACCCGTCGCCGTTCATCTTGTGGATCAACCCCGATCGGTGTCGTAATCTCACCCGCTGACTCCGCAACAGCACCTTGTACCCAAGCCAAATACGTCCGTTTAATCGCTTTTTGGGCGAGTAACCGATTGAGAATCGGCACGACCACAGGATTTTTAGCCACAATCACGGCACCCGATGTATCACGATCAATCCGATGCACCATATAGGGCCGTGCGGGCTGACCCGCACTCATGAGATGACGTGCTTGGAAATCTGCCGCCAAATAATTCAGCAACGTATCCGCTTCATGTGGCGCATGTGGATGCATTTTCATGCCGGCAGGTTTATCGACCACGACGAAATCATCATTTTCAAAAATAATCGGCACCGTTTCTTGTGCATTCGGGGTATAATGCGATTCACTGGTCCGAAAATCCGCCGCATCAAATATTAATGCAAGTTGATCATCTGCTTGAAACACATAATTAGTGGCCACCGCTTGACCATTGACGTGAATATGCTGCTTTTGCCGCAAAGCGCCACGTAACCGTTGCGGTATCAACCAGGCTTTTAATGTATCTTTCACTGACTGTCCAACGCGTACCGTCGGTACTGTCATGCGATAAATCCAAGTTGTCATACCTTATCGTCCGTTTGTTGATCTACTGTGTCAGCCGCGACCAGATGATAGACAACTTTCCCACTATCATCTAATGATACATATAATAATTGCGTTTCCTCGGCATCAAAAAATCCCAGATTGACCATGTATTTGCCTTGGTGCGTCTCTAATCCTTGGAAAGCTTTTTTCATAATATGTTGAATCACGCCAACATTTTCAATTTGTTCATTAGCGGCCCGTACCGCCTCATGTAACGACTCGCCATCATCTAAGTGTTGCTTGATGATTGTCACCTTAACGTAGGCTGGAAAGCCGTATAGTCGCGATTCTTGCTCATCGCCTCGCGCAATAGCTGATACATACCCCTGCTTTTCCCAATAGCGCAATTGTCGTGTCGACACGCCCGTCATCCGTGCCAGTTCACCAATTCGGAACTGTAAATTATCAAAGGTTGGTTTCTTAAATTTCCCGATATGCTTCGCATGAGATTCTTCAGTCATGATATTTGCCTCTAAGAGTATTATATTCTTGTCAACTTAGTTGTCAAATTTTTGCTGAAAGACGGCTTCCCACTGCGCCAAAATTGGCGCAATTTTAAAGTCTTCAACGCGTTGTAAACTTTTTTGGGCATATACTGCACGTTGATCCACATCTTGTAACAAGGGTTCAATCGCAGTATATAATGCATCCACATCAGCATTAGGCGTTAAAATCCCATGCGCGCCTTCAGCTAATACTTCCGCAGAACCAGTATTGTGCATTGCTGCAATCGGCAGGCCAAAACTCATCGCCTCTGCCAATACCAATGGGAGCCCTTCCCAACGTGACGTCTGAACAAACAAACTTGCTTGACGATAATGTTCACGCAAGGCATCATCTTTCAATGGCCCACGATAAATGATTTTATCCGCAACTTGATACTGATCAATCAGCGCTTCAAATGTCGCCATATCCTCGGCTGAGCCACCACCAGCAATCGCTAATTGCCAATCGGCTGGTAATTTGTCAGCGAGTTTCACCGCAAAATCAATCCCTTTATGCTGAATCGCAATTCTTGCCGTGAAGGCGATCACTTTCTGATTCAGATCAGCTTGCCCACTGGGCGTAATCGTCAAGGGGTTCCAAATTTTTACCGTCCGGTTATAAGCGGAAAATCCTGCTAAATCAGAATCCGTTAACGCAACAATGACATCCAAAGCCCGTAAGCCTGCATTAAATTCATCCTGCATCGCCGCGTAATATTGCGTTTGATAGGTTGTCACATTATTGTGCATCCAACCAATCAATTGTGTATTGGGCAACGTTAATTGTGCCGCAAAACTTGATAATAAGCCCCCTGCCAAAATAACGACATCAAACTGGCGCGCAACTGCTTCAAATTCACGAATTTGTTGCGCAAAACGTTCAAAAGGTTGCGCATCATTATCTAGGTTCACCGGTGTCTCACTCACTAATAACGGCGCCGCCAATGTATAAAAAGGTGGCATATCAGAAAAACTGTAATAGGTGACATCATGGGTTGCTGCTAAGGCATTCCCTACAACAGTTGTTGCCCGTTTCATGCCACCCAAACCAATATTTTCTAAACCAATTAAAATCTTCATCCTATGCCTCCCAATTAACATCATTTCTATTGTATCAAAAAAAGCCCGTTGCGTTGTTGTATCGCAATCCGTGGCTTTTTTATTTGATGTTATTCACTTTGACTCCAGTCATCAGCATTACGTGGCATTAGGCGCGTCGAATCCGTTTTTTCATCGTGTATTTCTGGCGCGTCAGTCACATATTGACTCAAAGTTGATTTATTGCCATTTTTCGCAAACAAGCTCTTTGAAGCTTTGCCTAATGTCTTGTTTTGTTCTTGTAGACGTTTAATTGTCGCACGCTTACTATAGTCAAACTTGTTAGCATCAACTGATTTAAAGCCTTCTGGCGTGTAGAATCGTAGCAGGTTCTTCTGGTTAAGACTATCTGACATATCTAATTTTTCATTAACCGCTGCTTGAATACCGTCCAACGTTTTTTGCAATTCTGGCGTTGGTTCTGTAATCATTTGGTTGGTCTGCACATTCCAGTAACGCCCAGCAAGACTCGCAAACTGTGGCGTGATCCAATCTTTGTTTCTAAATGCCACAATTTGTTCATGTTGTTTACTCAATAAGTCTTGGCCAAATTGAATATAACGCTGCGTCGTAATGCCGAGTAAATGTTCAAGGGTTGGCGCCACATCGATTTCCCCACCAAAGGTATGGTCAATATAACCATCCGTCATGCCTGGCACATGGATCATGAATGGGACGCGCTGTAAATTCGCATTGTCCAAGTCACTCCACTGGCTTTCATCTTTGCCCAAAATTGGCGCTAAATATTTTGCATCCGTATTTGAGATGCCATAATGATCCCCATACAAAACAACCGCAGTATTGTCATACAAGCCTGACTTCTTCAGGTAATCAAAGAACTCCTTCACCGACTGGTCCAAATAGTGATTGGTGATAAAGTAGTTATCGATAATTTTAGATCCACTATTGGTCGTGACAAAGTTAGGATCTTGATCTTCTTTATCTAACGTGAACGGCGTGTGGTTTGTCACGGTGAGGTATTTCGCATAAAACGGTTGCTGCAACTGTTCCAAATAAGGAATCGATTCTTGGAACAACAGTTTATCTTTCAGACCCCAGGTCGTGGCCTTTTGTCCCGTCAAATCGAAATAGTCACCAGAGACCCAGTTTTGATAACCCATATGCTTGTAAACATTATTACGATTCCAGAAAGTGCCAATGTTCCCATGGAAAACCGCACTTGAATAGTTCGCCCGCTGGTTCAAAATTGCTGGCATGGCTTGGAATGTCTGATCATTACCAAGCTTTGAGAACAATGACCCTTGGGGCAACCCAAACGTCGATGTTTCCAGCATATTTTCAGCATCGGATGTTTTACCCTGCCCAACTTCGTTAAAGAAGTTATCAAAAGCCAAGGTACTTTGACTGTGATACAGACTATTCAAAAATGGCGTCACTTCTTGCCCGTTAATCTTACGATCAATCGACATTTGCTGGAAACTTTCCAAGTGAATGACAATCACATTTTTACCTTTGGCACGACCAAAGAATTGCGGATTGAGGGCCGCATAGTGTTTATTCACATAATTTTTAACTTGCGTAAACTCTGACGGTGTGGCACTTTTGCGCACTTGACTCGTTTGATAAGTATTAATGGCATCATAAATCGTAAACGGTCCTAGACCTAGATATTTAACCATATACTCCCGATCAAATTGGCGGGTTAACAATTGTGGCCGATCAATATCTGATAAAAATAAGTTGGCCATGAGTACAAACACCCCAACTGTTAGCCATTTAAAGGGTTGAAAACGCGGTAATGGTCGTAGATCCAACCTGATTTTTCGTGCCAATATTAAGCCAAGCAACACCAAAATATCTAACCAGAATAAGATATCATGGAAGCCAAAGGCAATCGCGCCAGCTGCTTTCCCACCTTGATTGACCGTACTATAGCCAAGCATGGTATTGATGGACATGAAATCCGAGAATTCTCGAAAATACACCACATTCAGATACAGCAATAGCGTTAGGACCGTATCTAAAATTAACAGCGTGCCATAATATAGCTGCTTGGGTTTAATAAATAACGTCAAGCTGAATAAAATCATCGTAAACCCAATCGGATTCACTAACATTAACAACACTTGTAACGGATCTTGAACATGCAACCATTCAAAGTCAACACCATAGGCTAAAATAGTCTTTAAGGTAAACAGCGTCAGAACCCAAGTAAAAAATCCGCGTCGCGTATTGAGTTGTCGCAACCAATTTTTTGGCGCTAATGTCGTCTGCCAGAACTGTTTCAAGCTTTTTTTTACACGATTTTTCATAATCTCCATTATACCAATAAAGCGATACACCTTGCGTTAAAACTTGTTATAATACTCGTATGACAGTAGAAATCAAACATCAAATTGGGCTTGGTACCATCCATGACGACGCCCTTACAATTCGCACAGCCGTTTTTGTTGCCGAACAAGGGGTGCCCATGCACCTTGAGCTAGATAACCCAACAGTTGAAGCAACGGCCTTACATATTGTTGCCTATGTGGACGGCAAACTTGCTGGCACGGCCCGCGTTTTTGAAGAACATCCTGGAATTTGGCATGTCCAACGCGTCGCAACCCTTTATCCGATGCGCGGTCAAGGTATCGGGCGCCAATTATTCGCCTACATCGAAAAATTAGCCCCAGGTTACCATATCCAAACGCTTGAGCTGGGGGCACAAGTTCAAGCCAAAGGCTTCTATGAAAACCTCGGTTTCCAAGCTTTTGGCGATGAATTTTACGACGCTAACATTTTACATATCAACATGAAAAAAGAATTGGTGTAAATCAATTCTTTTTTTCGTAGGCCACTTCGACCTGAATCTTGTACGGTTGTTGGACAGCTAGCAACGCCGTGCGCGTCGCAACATGTCCCATGCCACCAGTGATAACGACGGATGACAAAGCCAATCGATAGGCCATCATGGCTTGATGTGTGGGTGTCATGCCAACCATGACCAGTGTGCCAAGTTCACGCGCTTGTAATTGGTTAATGCCCCCCATAATTTTGATGTCACCAGCGACTTCAACCATATCAAAATAGGGTAAAAGCGTGCCTGGGTGATTCGCAAAAATTACATCATGCTGTAAAATAATTTGCCGTTGTGCCTGTTCACCCAGATGGCCATAATCTTGTTTCATCAGCCCGAGTTGCATCAACGCCGTGGCTAATTGGGTGATATTGTCTTGCTGCGTGGCATTGACCGTCACTTCACCCATCATCACGTTTTGCCGTTGATACAGCCCATTAGCAGGTACAATGACTTCATGCACAGCCACTTTTTCTTCCTCAAGCTGCGGGCCGCCTAACACTTTCTCAATTTTTGGCGAAATATCCCATTTGACCACAGTATTTGTAAAATAGTAAATAATATTTAAAACGACAAAATAAGCCAAGATGACAAAAACAATGGCAATCATTGCCCCGCGTAGCCAACGCCCATTGGCCAAAAAACGATAGGCAATATATAACACATACCAGACGCCGATAGCACTAACGGCCGTATAAATTCGATTTTTTGTTTTAGAATTCGTTGAAAAATAGCCCAAATAGCTATTCACTAAATCAAGTAACGTAAACAATTATTGGCCACCTCCTGTCGGCGTTGTCTCAGGAACCGTTGCGCTCACCGCCTTGTCTGGTACCTGAGACGTTGAACTACTGACAGCTGACGATGATGCCGGCGTACTATTTGCCGAGACATCAGCTTGTCGCGACGATGATGACGATGATGGTAAAGATGACGTCACAGTTGAAGAGGATATCACGTTAGTTGATGATGACGTACTGCTAGGAACCGATTCAGTCACCTGAGATGAACTCGTCACCGATGACACCACACTTGTTTGTCGTGGTGCAACTTGGCCACCCTCTTTGGTACCAGTTGCAACATTGACAGCAAGATTCCCCGCACTAATCGCAATAATCAGGGACACAATTGCTGCCGGCGTTAAAAAAGGCGGCGTCCGATATTTCTTAGTCATAATTCCCCCAAAAGCCTTACTAAAAGCTGCTAATATCAATACAATCGACGCTATCCCTCGGTAAAAAATATCCCTATAAGCAACGAAAACCCGCAACTGCTTGCGGGCGGACATTTTTATAAAATATTTTAGGAGATTTTATTTTTTAGGGAGATTGAGATTGGAGAGAGCGTCCGTTGATTCGTTGTTTGATATCAACACTTGTTGATGTATATAATATAACTATTAGAAATTAAATGGAGATTAAAGCAGATGAGACAATATCAGGCCTATTTTATTGATTTAGATGGGACCATCTACCAAGGTACAAAACAATATCCGTCAGGCAAACGTTTCATTGACCGGTTACGCGCGCAACAGATGCCTTACCTGTTTGTCACAAATAACTCAACTAAAACGCCTGAAGCAGTTGCCAACAACCTAAGTCAAAATCATGGGATTGAGACAACACCTGATCAAATCTATACCAGTGCAATGGCAACAGCGGATTACCTCAAGACCCATGTGCCTGATCAAGCTAAAATTTTAGTTATCGGCGAAGCTGGTTTGCAAACAGCCATCCAGTCCGCCGGTTACACACTTGTGACTGATCATCAGGCGGATGTTGTCGTCATGGGCTTAGATCGCCAATTCACTTATGACAAATTGGTTCAAGCCACTTTGGCCATTCAAGCTGGTGCACTGTTTATTGCCACTAATTGTGATACCAATTTACCAACTGAAGCCGGTATGCTACCTGGTGCCGGCACATTGGTGAGCGCGCTACAAACAGCAACCCAAACCGCGCCCATTATTATTGCCAAGCCCGAAGCACCCATTATGACTGGCGCTTGCCAACGGCTGGGGGTTGCACCGCAAGACGTCCTGATGGTCGGTGATAATTATCAAACAGATATTCTTGCGGGGATCAATAATGGGATTGATACTTTACTAGTCTATTCAGGTGTTTCAACCCCTGAACAAATTGCGCAAGTCACACAAAAGCCAACCTATGAAGTCGCCTCACTTGATGATTGGGACCTATAAAAAAAACACTGTTTCACGTGAAACAGTGCTTTTTACGTTAATTCACTAAACCGTCTGCTGTTATTTGCCGTTTCGCAGGTCGGTAAAAAAGGTAATACAGGATGGCCGAAATGATCGGTATAATTGCCGCAATGAAATACAAATCTCTAAATGGGACATACCCATGTAAGGCGCCAAAGGCATAAGGTCCGACACCCAAGCCTAAATCTAAGCCGATAAAATACGTCGATAAAGCAATACCAATCCGACGTGCTGACACTAATTTCAAAGTGACCGCCTGACCATTTGACATAAAGGTCCCGTAGCCAAGCCCAATAAATGCCCCAGATAGTAGTAACGTCACGCCATGATGGGTTAAGCCTAAAATAATCAGGCCGATCGTTAAGAAAATATAACTCGGATACATCACCATATTTTCACCAAACCGATCAAAAATCCGCCCAGACATTGGCCGTGTAATCGTGACAATGCCTGCATAGACAACAAAGAAGAAGGAACTAACGGCAGCTAGATTCAAACTCTCTGCATACGAGGCCAAAAAGGCTAAAACACTGGAATATGATAACCCCATCAAAAATCCAATTAAGGCAATTAAGCCAACTTTATACTCAACAAAACTTGAGATTTGCCATGATTTTAATGCTTGACGATGCGCATCAGTAAGCGTCACATTCGTAATTTTAATCATAAATAACGCAACCATTGCGGCAGCAATTAATACCACTGACAAAAGCACAATAAAGTGAAAACTCGTCGCATTCAACAACATTAAGCCAACAAATGGGCCAATGGCTGCCGCTAAACTTGTGCTTAAACCGTAGTAATTAATCCCCTCACCACGTCGATTATCCGGAATAAAATCCGTGACAATGGCATTCAGGGCGGTTGAAGTCATCCCGTAGGCAAAACCATTCAACAAACGTACCGTATCCAGCACCAAAATATTGGGAACAAATAAGTAGGCAATTGTTGTCGCCAGATAAAAGACGACTCCCCAGCGCGCAATTTGGCGACGACCAACTAACTCTAACTCTTTGCCGACAATGAGTCGCGCCACCAACGTCCCAATAATATATATCCCTGATGCCACGCCCGCCTGGCCAAACGATGCATGTAGTTCTTCATGTGCAATCACCGCAATAATGACCATCATTAAATAATATACAAGATAGACAATAAAATTAATGCTCGTAACTGCTATAAACCCTTTATTAAATAACTTCTCTTCCATTTCCCGTTCCTTTGTTTATCATTGCGACAGTTCAAACCCAGCAAGACAGCTAGGTTGGTGACGGTGATAAACGCAGAACGGTCTTAGCGCCGTCCATGTTACAAAACTCCGTTCAATTTGACACCGTGCGCTTGCATGAAAACATTGTAAACGAAAACAGTTGCATTAAGAATACCACTTTTTCACAAAGTACGCAAAAAAATTTTAATCATCTCATAAAATACAAGCATGGCTTACGTTAAACGACTAATAAATTTTTAATACGTCCATAAACTTAGTGAAACTTAAAGGGAAATAAGATTGAATGAAACTTTCAGAAATATATGACAGTTATTATCCGCAAAAAAAAGAGGTAGCTTTGCGCTACCTCTCCTTATTTATGGGCCTGACAGGACTCGAACCTGTGACCCCTGCGTTATCAACACAGTGCTCTAACCAACTGAGCTACAGGCCCCTCTTATGTCTATTCCTAAACATAAAGCGAATGACGGGAATCGAACCCGCATAGCCAGCTTGGAAGGCTGGAATTCTACCATTGAACTACATTCGCAAAGCTTTCTGTCTGATACCTCTGGTATCCATGGCGCTGGACGGAATCGAACCGCCGACACTACGAGCTTCAATCGTATGCTCTACCAACTGAGCTACAGAGCCATCTTAGCACTTTCATACTAAACGGTCACAGCGGGGCTCGAACCCGCGATCTCCTGCGTGACAGGCAGGCGTCCTAACCAACTAGACCATGCGACCAATTGCGGGAGCAGGATTTGAACCTACGACCTTCGGGTTATGGGCCCGACGAGCTACCAGACTGCTCCATCCCGCGATAATATTATGTTTGGTATCTCTACCTAAGGAGAATGTGGGATTCGAACCCACGCGCCGATTTCTCGACCTGACGGTTTTCAAGACCGTTCCCTTCAGCCAGACTTGGGTAATTCTCCATCATCTGTTGCTTTTTCTTGTCCTACATGGACCTTGTTGGACTCGAACCAACGACCGGACGGTTATGAGCCGTCTGCTCTAACCAACTGAGCTAAAGGTCCTTTTTTCGAGCCTATCGCGGCAGGGGGGATCGAACCCTCGACCTCCCGGGTATGAACCGGACGCTCTAGCCAGCTGAGCTACACCGCGATCGTCTTTGACAAATCTGGTTTGTCAATCGGGACGACAGGATTCGAACCTGCGACCCCCTGGTCCCAAACCAGGTGCTCTACCAAGCTGAGCTACGTCCCGAAAAGTTCTACGAGAGCTTCTGCCCCTTTAAACTTAAAAAAAGAGTTTGAATTCCTTCAACCTCTATGCACCTAGCAGGAGTCGAACCTGCAACCTCCTGATTCGTAGTCAGACGCTCTATCCAATTGCGCTATAGGTGCATATATGCCGGCGACCGGGATCGAACCGGTACGATATTTCTATCGCAGGATTTTAAGTCCTGTGCGTCTGCCTATTCCGCCACGCCGGCATAGAAGCGGAAGACGGGATTCGAACCCGCGACCCCCACCATGGCAAGGTGATGTTCTACCACTGAACTACTTCCGCATGAACATGCCGACTAAAGGACTCGAACCTTCGACCCCCGCTTTACAAGAGCGGTGCTCTACCAACTGAGCTAAGTCGGCATCGCTTTATCCCGACGTGCCGGTTTTGACTTTCGTCAATGGACGCTACAGGGATCGAACCTGTGACCCCTGCTTGTAAGGCAGGTGCTCTCCCAGCTGAGCTAAGCGTCCATATGGAGAGGAAGGGATTCGAACCCTCGAAACAATTCCTTGCTTACATGGTTTCCAACCATGCTCCTTCGGCCAGACTCGGACACCTCTCCGAAATCTTCCGTTCTCTCTCTTTATATAAAGCAAAAGCACTCTTCTCAGAGCACTTCCTATGTACGGCATCGCATCTTCCTATCCTCGCAGCCAGCGATCCGGCAACTACTTTCGGCGTGATAGAGCTTAACTTCTGTGTTCGGAATGGGAACAGGTGTGTCCTCTATGCTATCGACACGACACCTTTGAGTTATTCACTCAAAACTAAATAGTATCAAATTCTTCTTTTAAATTGAACCACTCATAATCTTGCTTGTTGTACATTCCTGTACTAGACTTTGGTTAAGTCCTCGACCTATTAGTACTAGTCCGCTACATACATCA